>NZ_KV823786.1:0-4110 GCF_001815995.1 Dietzia sp. HMSC21D01
GCCGCGCGCCAGGGTTCCGCTCGACAGGGCTCTGCGCGGCAGGGTTCGGGCGCCCAGCGCTCCGGCGGTCAGGGCTCCGGCGCGCAGCGTTCGGTTGGCCAGGGCTCCGGCGCGCGCAACACGGCTGCCCGCCAGTCGATCGGGCAGGCCGCCGGCAGCCCCCGCAACGACCAGCGCCGCCGCGCCACCCGCTCCGCAGGCTGAACGGCTGAGTCTGCCCAGCCGGTCGGGCGGCGGCTCACCTGCCGCTGACCGGCGGTCCGGCTGTATCCACCCGGCCGGGCGTACGCACCGCCTATTCGAGTGCGCGCCGCCTACGGGATCCGCTAGGTGGCGCGCATTCGATTAGGTGGCGTTTAGGTGGCGTTGCCGTGTGAGGCTCATGCGCTGCGCCGACTCGTGTTTTCGCGCCGGGCAGACGGCTCAGCCGAAGATGGTGATCGTCTGGCGGCTGATCGCGAGCAGCTCGCCGTCGGGCCGCCACACCATCGCGTGAGTGTGCGCGTAGCCGTCCCGGGCGGCATCGGTCGTCGCGGCATACGCCAGGTTCGCATCGGCCGGGACGACGTCCGGGCCCACCTCGGCGACGAGCTCGATGGTCCACGTGAGGCTGCTGCCTGGCGCGAACCCGTCGAGCATCTGGAGCGGCGCCGGCGGCCATGCGTCCGTCAGCAGCACCAGGTGCTCCTCCTCGAGCCGCTCCGGCGCCTCACGCAGTGAGGTCCACCCGGACAGGTCCGCCGACTCGGCGCCGCTGAACGGCATCTGCCCGCCCACCTGCCGCAGCTCGACGAACCGGTAGAACTCCGGCGTGAGATCCTTCATGTAGGGGAACGGCTCGATCGCCGACGGGTCGCCCAGCTCGGGCATCGGGTGCGCGGGCGGCACGGAGATCGACGACTCCCGATGCCTGCCGAACGCTGCCAGCGCCGTCGCGACGATCGCGTCGGACTGCCGGACCGTCGCCTGGCACTGGGTGACGTTGGAACCGACACGCAGGATCTCGGCCTCGACCTCGACGGGGCCGGTGGCCGCGGGGCCGACGAACGACACGGTGAGCGACCGCAACGGCGGGACCCCCACCGGGCTACCGGTGCTGCCCGCGAGATCGCGGAGCTTCCCCTTCATGGCGGCCAGCAGCAGGGCCCCGGTGAGCCCACCATAGATGGCCCTTCCCTGCGTCCAGCCCTCTTCGACCTCGACAGTCCCACCGTGCGCGGCGGACTCCAACATGCTCGTCAGCGACATGCGGCATAGTCTGCCACCGCCGCTCAGCGGGCCTTCGGGGAGTGCTCCCCCCGGCTGCGGCGAGCCCGGCCCCGGGCCTTCCGGACCCCGGCCAGCGCGGTGGCCAGCCCGGACATACGCGGGCCGTGGCCGAACATCTTCTCGCTGCGGGTCTCGGGGGCGTCGTCGGCGGTGCGGCGCAGGTAGCGGTCCGGCAGCGACAACCGCGCGATGGTCCGCCACGACTGGAGGTACTGCTTCCACAGCGGCCCGGAGACGTACGGCAGGTCGTAGCGGGCGCACAGATCGCGGACCTCGAGTGAGATCTCCGAGTACCGGTTGGACGGCAGGTCGGGGAACATGTGGTGCTCGATCTGGAACGACAGGTTGCCCGACATCAGGTTCATGGCCGGTCCGCCGTCGAGGTTGGCACTGCCGAGCATCTGCCGCAGGTACCACTCCGCCTGCGATTCGGTCTCAACATCCGTCATGGTGAACTTCTCCGCGCCGTCCGGGAAGTGGCCGCAGAAGATCACGGCGTTGGTCCACACATTGCGGATGATGTTGGCCGTGACGGTGGCGGTGAGCGCCTGGGGTCCGCTCGGCCCGGCGAGCACGGGGAACAGGACGTAGTCCTTGAGGATCTGCTGGCCGGCCTTGCGCAGGAACGCGCGCGCCTTACGGCGGTCCTCGGGGGCGGCGTCCCGGTCGAACGCGTCGCTGAGGGTGACGGCCTGCAAGCCGATCCCCCACTCGAAGCCCGCCATCAGGGCGGCGTTGACCGCCATGTTGGCGAGGAACCTCGGCTCCCACGGCACGTCGCGGGTCACGCGCAAGACGCCGAACCCCACGTCGTCGTCCATCCCGACGATGTTGGTGAACTTGTGGTGCAGGTGGTTGTGGGTGTGCTTCCAGTCGGCGGAGCTGCCGACGAGGTCCCATTCCCAGTTGGTCGAGTGGATCTCCGGATCGTTCATCCAGTCCCACTGGCCGTGCATGACGTTGTGGCCGATCTCCATGTTCTCGAGGATCTTGGCCACCGCCAGTGTGCCGGTCCCGAGCACCCACACGGTGCGGTTGCGCGCACCGAAGTACAACAGGGCGCGTGCACCCAATTCCAGTCCACGCTGCAACTTTATGACGGAGTGTATGTACCGGTAATCACGCTCCCCGCGCGACTGGATGACCCGGGCGCGGATGGCGTCGAGTTCCCGCCCGAGCTCCTCGATCTGGTCAGGGCTCAGGTGGGCGTATTCGCCGACGTCGGAGATCGCCATGTGCCCACAGTAGGCGCGCCACGGCGCCCGCGGCTACGGCTCGGAGCCGGGTCGGCGCCGTATCGTGATCAAGCGCACGCGACGCGACCACACCAGCCACTCCAGGCGCGTCGTTCAGTGGCCCCGGCCGCGCGCATCAGTCATCCCACGCGCGACGCAACACCTCCAGCGTCCCGTGGATCCGCTCGACCGTCGATCCCACGGGCGCGATCATCAGCTCGTCGGCGCCCGCGCGACGGGCGAAGTCGGTGAGGTAGTCGCGGACCGCCGGGCCGTCGCCGCACGCTGTGTAGGAGATCATGTGCAGGATCTGGCGGCCGCCGGCGGACTCCATGATCATGTCCAGCTCCTCGTCGCTGAACTCGCGACCGCGGCCGGCCATGAGCTTGACCCGCTGGCGGCGGTACCACTGCAGTTCGCGCCCGGCCCGCTCGGCGTCGTCGTCGGCCACCACGTTGACCGCGGCGATCATGTACGGCTCGGCCAGCTGCTCGCTGGGCTGGAACCGCTCGCGGTACACCGCGGACGCCTGCTCCAGGGCGTCGGGCGCGAAGTGGGAGGCGAACGCGTAGGGCAGTCCGTAGGCGGCGGCGAGCTGCGCGCCGAACAGTGACGAGCCGAGGATGTACAGCGGGATCTTGGTTCCGCGCCCGGGGATGGCGGCGATGCCGCGGGTGCGGGCGAAGTCGGACGGCGAATCTCCGAGGAAGGCCTGCAGTTCGCGCACGTCGTCGGGGAAGTTCTCGGCCGCGGACGGCTCGCGGCGCAGCGCGCGCAGCGTCTGCGGGTCGGTGCCCGGGGCGCGTCCCAGTCCGAGGTCGATGCGGCCGGGGTGGAGCTCGGCGAGGGTGCCGAACTGCTCGGCGATCACGATCGGCGCGTGGTTGGGCAGCATCACGCCGCCCGAGCCAAGCCGGATGCGCTCGGTCCGCGCGGCGATGTGCGCCATGAGCACCGCCGGCGCCGACGAGGCGATCGACGGCATGTTGTGGTGTTCGGAGTACCAGACCCGCTCGTACCCCAGCTCCTCCGCCTTGCGCGCCAGTTCGACCGAGTCCTGCAGCGCCTCCCCCACGGTCTGCCCGGGGCGGACGGTCGCGAAGTCGATCACGGACAGGGGCAGGGCGCGGGCGCCGGGGGCACCGGTATCAGGGGACGTCATGCCCCGTACAACCGGCACCGGATGCGCGCTATTCCTGTAGCGGCCGGTCGGGGGCACACTGGGGGCATGCCCACCGCCGCTGACCGCGCCGACGCCGGCGCCGCCGACAGCCCCGCCGACGTCGCCCGCCTGGTGTCCCTCATGCGCGAGACGGGCCCGCTCGTGCACTGCCTGACCAACTCGGTGGTCCGTCAGATCACCGCCGATGTGCTGCTCGCCGCGGGCGCGGCGCCCGCGATGGTCGATCACCCCGACGAGGCCGGCGACTTCGCCGCGATCGCCTCGGGTGTGCTCGTCAACGTCGGCAATCCGACCGCCGAGCAGGTCGAGGGCATGCACGCCGCGATCTCCTCCGCCCGCGAGGCCGGGACCCCGTGGGTGCTGGACCCGGTCGCGGTGGGCGGGCTCGTGCTGCGGACCCGCCTGTCCACGGCGTGGCTGGAG
>NZ_KV823786.1:4130-4469 GCF_001815995.1 Dietzia sp. HMSC21D01
CCCCGCCTGTCCACGGCGTGGCTGGAGTCGGGTCCGGCCGCGATCCGGGCCAACGCCTCCGAGACCATCGCGCTCGCCGGCACGGGGGCGGGCGGCCGGGGCGTCGACTCGACCGAGGAGGTGGCCGCCGCGGAGCCCGCCGCCCGGGATCTCTCCGCGCGGTCCGGTGCGGTGGTGGCGGTGACGGGGCCGCGGGACCTCGTCGTCACACATCACGACGGCCTCGAGCGCGCGACGTGGGTCGAGTCGGGTCACCCGTTGCTGCAGAAAGTCATCGGCACGGGGTGCGCTCTGGGCGCGCTCACCGCGGCCTACCTCGGGGCGGCGCGCGCGGCCGGT
>NZ_KV823787.1:0-1698 GCF_001815995.1 Dietzia sp. HMSC21D01
GGCCGCCTGCGCCCCGCCGACTGGACCGCTCTGGCGGCCCTCGCGGCCGACCACGGCGGCGCCGTCCACACGGTCGCCGGCGGCGGACTCGAGCTCCGCGGGATCGCACCCGAACCGCCGGGAAGCGACCAGCGGGACGGCGACGGTCCCACCGTGCGCAGGCTCTGGGAGCGCGCCACGGATTCCGGCCTCCTGCCCCCGGGCGGTCCGCGCCGCCTGCCCGTCGTCCTGGCCTCGCCGCTGGCCGGCCTGCTCGACGGCCACCACGGCCTCGCCGACCTGCCCGACCGGCTCTCCGCGGCGCTGGCCGGTCACGCTGGGATCGACGCCCTCGCCGGCCGACTCCTGTTGGGGCTCGACGACGGCTCGGGAGACGTCCTGGCGCACTCCCCCGACCTGGCCGCCGTCGTCGACAGCACAGACGGCACCGCGCGGATCCACGTCGCCGGCCGGGAGGTCGCCGTCCGGGTCCGGCTCGACCACGCGGCGGTCGTCCTCGCGGACGTGGCAGCCCACCTCGCGCGCTCCGCGGGCCCGGCCGACGTGCCCGCGTCCGGGGAGGTGCACGACCTCGTCGTCGTCGCCCTGGACTCCCACCCGCTCACCACCACGGTCACCAGGGACGCCGGCGCGCGGGTCACGTCCCCCTCTACCCAGGTAGAGGGGCGGCTTGCGGCCGCTCCTCCGACGGTCGGGTGGGTCGACACCTCCGACGGGCTCGTCAGCCTCCTCGCCGTGGTCGCCGAGGGCGTCATCCCCGCGCGGCTCGCCGAGTTCCTCGGCGCCGTGGAGCGGCCAGGCACCGTCTCGGCGGACGGGGTGATCGGACTGCACGGGCTCACCGAGGGGATGGCCGAGCAGGTCGTGCGGGTGCTGGCGCCCATGGGGATGATCTTCGACGCGACCTCGCCCTGGGTGCCCGGCTCAGCGTGAACCGAACCGCCCCACCAGCCAGCGGGCGGCCTCGTCGACCGAGTGCACCGTCTCGGGGGCGGGCGGCGCCTCCGGCCGGTCGACCATCACCACCGGGATACGGAGGTCCCGGGCGGCCGCCAGCTTCGCCGCCGAACTGTCGCCGCCACTGTTGCGCGTGACGAGGACGTCGATCCGGTGCCGCGACATCAACGTCCGCTCGGAGTCCTCCCCGAACGGCCCGCGGTCGAGTACCAGCAGGTAGCGGTGCGGCAACGGTCCGGGCGGTGGCTCCGAGCAGCGGATGAGGTAGGAGCCGCGGGTGTCGCCGGCGAACTCGGACGCGCCCTGCTTGCCGACGGTGAGCATCGGGCGGCGGAACCGCTCGGCCACCACCTGCGCGGCGGCCCGCGTGTCGGGGACGCGGATCCACTCGTCGCCGGGGCGTTCGGCCCACGGCGGGCGGTGCAGCCGCAGCAGCGGAGTCCCCGTCTCCGTGGCGGCGTGGACCGCGTCGGTCGAGATCTCGTCGGCGAACGGGTCGGTCGCGTCGATCACCGCGCTCACCGCGTTCTCCCGCAGCCAGTGCGCCAGGCCCTCGGCGCCGCCGAACCCGCCGATACGGACCTCACCGCGGGGCAGCCGCGGGCGCGTGACCTTTCCGGCCAGCGCGGTCACCACGTCCAGACCGGCGGTCACCAGGAGATCGGCCAGCCGCCGCGCCTCGCCGGTGCCGCCGAGGACGAGGATGAGGCCCGGCTCGCCGGACGGCCCGCCGCTCGGCTC
>NZ_KV823788.1:0-2630 GCF_001815995.1 Dietzia sp. HMSC21D01
CCAGCCGCTGGCGGGGGCCGCGTCCCCTGCCGTGCGGGGGGCGGCCGTCCGCGCGGCGTCCGCGTAGGCGGTGAGGGTCGCGTCCACGACGCCGTCCCAGGAGAAGAGCGCCTCGACCCGGCGGCGCGCGGCGATGCCCATGGCCTCCGCGCGGTCACGGTCGTCGAGCAGCTCGGTCACCGCGCGGGTGACGGCGGCCTGGTCGCCGGGTGGCACGAGTAGCCCGGTGACCCCGTCGTCGACGGAGTCGAGCAGCCCGCCCACGGCCGTGCCGACGAGGGGGCGGCCGCACGCCATGGCCTCGAGCGGGACCATGCCGAAGGGTTCGTACCACGGGGTCACCACCACGACGTCGGCGGAGGCGAGGAGGGCGGCGGCGTCCGGGCGGTCGAGGCGCCCGGTGAAGGTCACCCGGTCGTCGACCCCGAGTTCTCGCGCGAGCGCCTGCAGCCGCACGGCCTCGGGGTCGCGGTCGAGTGCCGCCCGGTCGGGCCCGCCGGCCACGACGAGGTCGGCGTCGGGGATGAAGGCGAGCGTGCGGATGGCGTGGTCGATGCCCTTACGGGGCACCATCCGGCCGAGGGAGACGATCCGGCGGTACCCGTCGCGGCGCGGCGGCAGGTGGTCCGCACGCGCGCGGTGGGCGTCGGGGCGGAACAGCTCGAGGTCGACCCCGCACGGGATGACGTGGATCCGATCAGGGTCGGCGCCGAGGTCGACGAGCTCGCGGCGTTCGTCGCGGCAGCTGGCGGTGACGGCGTCGGCTCCGGTGGCGAGCGCGACCTCGTCGGCGAGGCGGCCGGGCGGGCTGGTGTCCGCGCTGCCCTGGTGACGCCGCTTGACCACGCCGAGGGCGTGGAACGTCTGGAGGAAGGGCACGTCGACCGTCTGACGGGCGCGCTGCACGGCCAACCCCGACATCCAGAAGTGGGCGTGGGCGACGTCGGGAACCCCGTCGGCGAGCCAGTGCCGGGCGAGCGCACGTCCGAACTCGTCCATGTAGGGGGCGAGCTCGTCCTTGGGCAGCGGAGCCGGGGGGCCGGCGGTGACGTGGACCAGCTGCACGCGCTCGGCGAGCCGGATCGCCTCGGGCGCCGAGGCCGATTCTCTACGGGTATAGACGGTGACGTCGTGGCCGCGCGCGCCGAGGCCGGTCGCCAGCTCGGCGACGTAGACGTTCTGCCCGCCGGCGTCCTCTCCGCCGAGCGCGGCCAGGGGGCTCGCGTGTTCCGATACGAGTGCGATCCTCATGCCGTCACCTCCTGCAGGACGGTGTCCCAGTCCGCGAGGAAGCGGCCGAGTCCGTAGTGGCGCAGTGCGTGGTCCCGGGCGGCGGCGCCGGCCACCGCGGCGGCGTCGCGGTCGTGGAGCCAGTCCCGGGCGCGCGCGAGCAGTTCGTCGGGGTCGTTGCTGAGCAGGCCCGCCTCGGGCGGCACCGCGTGGGGCGCCTCGGTGGTGCTCAGCGCCAGGACCGGCATGCCGAGCGTCATGGCCTCGAGCAGGGCCAGGCCGAGGCTGGTCCACCGGTACGGGTGGAAGTAGGCGCGGTGGCGGCCGAGCGTGCGGTGCAGTTCGGCCTGGGGCGGGTTCTCGTGCAGCGTCGGCGCGAGGTGCGGCGCGAGCTCGGCGAGCTCGTCCATCCCCATGCCGTAGACGTGGAGGGGGACCTGACGTCCCAGGTCCACGACGAGGTCGGTGCCGGCGATGCGGCCACGGCGTACCGGTTCGTTGACGACGACGGCGAGGCTGGCGTCCTCCCCCGTCCACGACCGCCCCGGGTCGACGATGCCGTGCTCGACCACGCCGGTGCGCGCGGATCCGCAGTCCCACATCATGCGGTTGAAGCGGGTCACGTGGATGACGGGCACCCGGTCCTGGTCGGCCATCGGGTGCCGGGACCCGGCCGCGTGCTCGCGGGGGGTGTCGTGCTCGACGTAGACGGCCGGCACGTCGACGCCGGCCCGCAGTCCCGTCCACTCGCGCAGCAGGTCGACCTCGTGGGCGCGTTGGAGGATGACCACGTCGATCCCGCCGTCCGTGGCCTGCTCGCGCAGCTGCCCGGGATCGAGTTCGGACACCGAGGCGGGCCAGTCCCACGTCTGCGCGCGGCCGCGGCCGTCGGGGCCCCGGTCCGGCAGGACGGGCACGAGGTACTCGTGGTCCCCCTGGACGAAGGACGTGGTCCAGGAGCCGTGGACGTGCCAGATCAGGATGCGCATCGGGTCCTCCTCTCCGTGGCGAGTCCGGTGACGGCGGCGACCACCTCGTCCGGCGGGACGCCGGTCAGGCACGGGTGCCCGTCGACGGGGCACTCGCGGGCGCGGGTGTCGCGGCACGGCGCGTGTTGGTCGCCGAGGAGCCGCACGGGGACGCCCCAGGGCGCCCAGCGGTCGGCGGGGACCACCGGGGAGAACAGCGAGACGACGGGGGTGCCGACGGCGGCGGCCAGGTGGGCGGGGCCGGTGTTGCCGACGACGACGACGGCAGCGCGCTCGAGCACCGCGGCCAGTTGCGCGAGGTCGGTGCGACCGGCGAGGTCGAGGACGTCGCCGCCGGTGCCGCCGGGGCACGCGGCGAGGGTCCGTGCGACCAGGTCACGCTCGCCGGGGCCGCCGGTGACCGCGACGAGG
>NZ_KV823789.1:0-678 GCF_001815995.1 Dietzia sp. HMSC21D01
CGTCGGCCCCGGCGGCCCCGGCGGCCGCGTCGGCGCCGGACTCGTCGGGCTCCTCGTCATGCCTCTGGTCCGGGCGCAGCCGACGCAGCATCTCCGCGGCGTGGCGCATGTCCAGGCCGGGCCGGTGCCAGACCGTGCCGGGCATGCGGGAGGTCACAACCTCCGCGCGCACCACGACGTCGGCGGGCCGGATCTCCGCCTCCTCCTCGGTCTCGCGCAGCGCGGCGCGGGGCGCGTCCTCGTACGAGTCGCGCGCGCCGCCGGGCAACGCCCACGTGTCGCCGGAGGCGGTCCACACCGCGCGGTGCTGCAGCAACACCAGCGGGGTGTCCGGATCGGTGGGATCGGCGGCGCGCAGCAGCAGCCCGGCGGCGCCGAACCGGCCCCACCGGCGATCACCGCCCGCGGACACCACCCAGCCGTTGCCGTCACCCTCGCTCGCCGTCACCGGACCTCCACCTCCCCGGACGGGCCCACCCCCGTATCGGGCGGGTCCTCGAGTCCTCCTCGACCAGTCTGCCCGACTCCGCGCCGTCACTTCACTAACCTGGGACACACTCCCGTCGCGACGTCGGCTCGGCGGGCGAGGACCGGGGAGGTGAGCGACGCGATGCGCGCCCGAACCCTCGCACGACGCGGCACTCCCGGATCCTCCGACGGGACCGGCAGCGGTTCCAC
>NZ_KV823790.1:0-3652 GCF_001815995.1 Dietzia sp. HMSC21D01
CACCGGGCCGGCGGGCGCCACCGGCCTCGAGCGGGATCGTCACCTCGTCCGAGGCCAGGCCGAGCGTCGCCCAGTGCCCGTCGGGTCCCCGGTTGACCCCGATGAGCGCGATGGCCACGCGCCCGCGTTCGCGGTCGGTGATCCGGAGGAAGTACCCCTCCATGGCCGCGCCGTGCGCGCGGAGCGGATCGCCGAAGGGCAGGTCCGCGCCGGTCGCCCGGTATCGCCGGAGGAGTCCCATGCGGATCAGCGTCCCATATCCGGCCGGCCGGCGGTGTCTCAGTCCGCGTCGACCGGGCGGTCGTCCGTGGCCGGATCCAGCTTCCGGACGAGGCTCGGTGCGAGCTCGGAGAGGTCGTACTCGGCGAGGAGGCGGCTGACCTCGTCGTCGTCGACCCCGGACAGCACCCTGGCGATGGTGACACCGTGCGTGGGCTCGCTGACCACCCGGATCTCGTCGCCCGCCCCGACCGGACCCGGGGCGAGGACCCGCGCGTACGCGCCCGGCCGCCCGCCCTCGGTGAAGCGACGCACCCACCGCGGCTTCCCGACACGGTGGGCGAAGGTCTGACACGGGATGCGCGGCGTGGTGACCTCCATGCGCAGGCCGGGTGCCCCGGCGGCACCGGCAGCACCTGCAGCGGCGACCTCGAGCACCGTCCCGATCTGCAGCTGCGAGGTGTCGACGCCCGTCACGCGGAGGTTCTCGCCGAAGAAGCCGGGCGGGATGGGGCCGCCGAACTCGGGTTCCCACTGCTCGACGTCGGAGTCGGAGAGCAGGTAGACGGCCTTCCACACGCCGCCGTGGTGCTTGCGGTCGGCCTGGACGTCGCCGTGGAGGCCGTACTCGCGGACCTGGACCGGGCCCTCGACCGGGCGCTTGTCGATCGCCGTCACGCCGACCCGGCCGGGCACGGTCAGCAGCTGGTCGACCACGCACACGGCCCGGACGGTGAACCACGCGGGCACGGAGGATCCCGCCGGGGTGCTCACTGCCCGAACCTGCGGTTGCGGGCGCTGTACTCGCGGAGTGCGCGCAGGAAGTCCACGCGGCGGAACGCCGGCCAGTAGGCCTCGGTGAACCAGATCTCCGAGTACGCGCTCTGCCACAGCAGGAAGCCCGACAGGCGCTGCTCGCCGGACGTGCGGATCACGAGGTCGGGGTCGGGTTGCCCGGACGTGTAGAGGTGCTCCCCGATGCCCTCGACGGTGATCCCGTCGACGAGGTCGGCTCCCGTCCGGCCCTCGTCGATCAGCTGCTCGACCAGCTCACGGGCCGCGTCGGCGATCTCCTGCCGCCCGCCGTAACCCACCGCGACGTTGACCTTGACGCCCGGTCGGCCGGTGCTCACCTGCTCCGCGTGACGCAGGCGATCGGCCAGCCACTCGGGCAGGAGCTCCAGTCGCCCGACGATGCGGACCTCCCAGTTGCGCTCCGGCCTGGTGATCTCGTCCACGACGTCGGCGATGATCTGCAGCAGTTCGCCGAGCTCGTCGGCGTCGCGGCCGAGGTTCTCGGTGGACAGGAGGTAGATGGTGGCGACGTCGATGCCGAGCTCGTCACACCAGCCCAGCATCTCGGCGATCTTCACCGCGCCGGCCCGGTGGCCGTGTGCGACGTCGGTGAACCCGGCCTCCTTGGCCCACCGGCGGTTGCCGTCGCACATCACGGCGACGTGCCGCGGCAGCCTCTTGCCCTCGAGCGACGACCGCAGTCGGGACTCGTAGAACTTGTACAGGGGGGAGGTGGCCACGCGGGAAAGAGTACCGCGCGGCACCGCCTCCTCTGTGGTGCCCCTGACCCGCTGCGCGCTCGGCTCCGTCGGCCGGCGGGAGTCAGTTCCGTCGGCCGGCGCGCACCGCCGCGGCGAGGGCACGCAGCCCGTCGGCGGTGGTGTCCCATCCCATGCAGGCGTCGGTGACGGACTGCCCGTAGACCAGTTCCTCGGCCTCGACGGACTGGGCGCCGGGCTCGATGAAGCTCTCGATCATCAGCCCGGAGATGCCCTGCTCTCCCCCGCCGATGCGCTCGGCCAACTCGGCCACGACCTCGGCCTGGCGCTCGTGCGACTTGCCCGAGTTGGCGTGGCTGGCGTCGACCATCACGAGACCCGGCAGCCCGACCTTGCCCACGGCCGCGACCGCGGCTGCGACGGACTCGGCGTCGTGGTTCGGCCCGCGGGTGCCGCCGCGCAGGATCACGTGACAGTCCGTGTTGCCCGCCGTCTCCACGACCGCCGCGCGGCCGTCGGCGTCGGTGCCGAAGAACACGTGTCCCGCCGCCGAGGACCGGCACCCGTCCACCGCGACCTGGACCTCGCCGTCGGTGCCGTTCTTGAAGCCGACCGGCATGGACAGGCCCGACACGAGCTGGCGGTGCACCTGGCTCTCCGTGGTGCGGGCGCCGATCGCACCCCAGGAGACGGCGTCGGCGATGTACTGCGGGCTGGTCGGCTCGAGGAACTCGGTGCCGACGGGAAGTCCGAGGTCGAGCACGTCCAGCAGCAGCTTGCGGGCGGTGCGCAGGCCGCGCGGGATGTCGTAGCTCCCGTCGAGCGCGGGGTCGTTGATGAGGCCCTTCCAGCCGACCGTCGTGCGCGGCTTCTCGAAGTACACGCGCATGACGATGAGCAGGTCCTCGGACGTCTCGTCCGCGAGCCGGGCCAGCCGACCGGCGTAGTCGAGTGCGGCGTCGGTGTCGTGAACCGAGCAGGGGCCCACCACGACGAGCAGGCGGTCATCGCGGCCGGCCAGCACGTCGGCGATCTCGGACCGGCTCCGCTCGACCAGCGCCTCGCGGGCCTCTCCCAGCGGGAGCTCGCCGAGGATCTCGGTCGGGGTCGGCAGCGGTGAGTACGACAGGACGCGCCTGTCGGCGGTCTGGGTGGGGTTCTCGGCGGTGATGGTCACGGCGGTCGCTCCTGACGAATCGGTGGTGGCGGGCCGGGTGCCGTGATCCTCTTCGGTGCCCATGTCGCACCCGGATCCGCCGCTGTTGAAAGGCGGAAGGCGGCGACCATGGTGGTCACCGCCTCTGGGCTCCGGGTGTCGACGATCCGTCTAGCGGACGCGTGCGCTCGCGGCGCGGGCTCCACCCGGAGCCCACATAAAGCGCCAATATGCGCGAGCGATCGACATGCGGCCCACCGTAGCAGAACCCGATCAGCTGTGGCCATTCATCCCCTCGTGATCACCACCCGCTCATCCTCCCTCTCCGCCAATCGCACACTTGTGCTTTGAGTGGCACGCCGGTAGAGTCGATCACAGGTTCGATAAGGGTGCGGCGCGGGCGGGGGGTGACCGGGGTGGAGACGACGACGGCGAGGGCGTTCGGTCTCGGCGCGCTGCGCGCGGTGGGGGAGCCGTTGGAGTCGTTGGACGCCTCGGCGCTGAGCGAGGTGGCGCGGTCGGTGACGCTGGCGCAGAACCTGGCCGGGGCCACCCGGCTGCATGCCGCGCACCTGCTGGTCGAGAGTTTCAAGGCGCTGGACGAGGCCGCCCACGGCGAGCCCGGCACCGATACCCGTCCCGCGCACGCCCGCCTGGAACCGGCCGACCGGGCCTGCCACCACCTGGCCGCGGCGATGGCGATGACCGGCTGGCACGCCCGTCACCTGGTCACCGCCGGCGTGCAGATCCACACCCGCCTGCC
>NZ_KV823791.1:0-510 GCF_001815995.1 Dietzia sp. HMSC21D01
CGGACCACGTCGACGGCGCGGCGGTGCGCGACGCGGACGAGCCACGCCTCGACATCGGTGTCCTCGGGCAGCTCCGGCCACGCCCGCAGCGCGGACAGGAACGTCGCCGACCACGCGTCGTCGGCGTCCGGGCCGGGCCCCAGGACCGCGCGGCAGACCCGCAGCACGGTGGTCCCGTGCCGGTCGACCGCGGCGTCGAACGCTGCCCTCATGTGTGTAGATCCTGCCCTCGTCGGTGATCGCCGTCCCGCGCACCCCGCCCCCGGCGGGGCGGCGGGAGGCGCGCGTCGATGAGTAGTCGCCCGGCGCCGCGGATTCGTGAGGTCATAGTGTTCCCAATCCGGCGCGGGGCTCGCATACTGGTGCTCACCGCCCGCATCTCGGGGAGTTCCCATGCTCGGTTCCCGTACGCCCGCACGCCCCTCCGGCCGCCGCCCCGCGCTCGGATCCACACACCGATCAGCGCGATCGCGCCTGGCCGGCGCGCTGGCCGCGCTCGCGCTGGCGGTG
>NZ_KV823792.1:0-1508 GCF_001815995.1 Dietzia sp. HMSC21D01
TGGGCCCCGCCGCCGCCGAGGACGAGCGGGGCCGTGACCTCGACGCGGTGCCGGGAGAAGCAGTGCCCGATGACACCGCCCCGGCCGCCCGCCGCCTCCCCGGCGGCCGCGCGCTCCTGCTGTTGATCGCGCTCGGCCTGTTCGCGTGCTGTGCCGAGCTCGTCGAGGACTTCGCCCAGACCTGGTCGGCGCTCTACCTGCGCGAGACCACCATCGCCGGGGCGGGACTCGCCGGGCTCGGCTTCATCGCCGTGCAGGGCGCGCAGCTGGCCGGCCGCGTCAGCGGCGACGCGCTGGTCGAACGGTTCGGCGCCGCCCGACTCGCCCGCGCGGGCGGATTGTTCGTGATGGTGGGCGCGAGCGCCGCGTTCGTCGCGTCGTTCACGCTCGACGGGTCGACCCTTCTGGTGGTCCTGCTCGCCGGGTTCGTGCTGGCGGGGTGGGGAATCGCGACCGTCATCCCGGGCGCGATGGTCGGCGCCGACTCCGTGCCCGGCCTGGCCCCCGGTGCCGGGCTCGCGGTGCTCAACTGGGTGATGCGCCTCGGTTTCCTCGCCTCGCCGCCGCTCGTCGGGTTCATCGCCGAGGTCGCGGGCCTGCGCTGGACCGTGACGCCGATGATCGTCGGCGGCGTCCTCATCGTCGCCCTGGCCGGGCCGCTGCTCGGCCGTGCCCACCGCACGCCCGCCGGCCGCGAGTCCGCCGACCCCGATCTCGCAGACCGAGCCCCCGCGCACGAGAAGGAGACCATGACGTGAGCGCCGATGTGTTCGTCAAACGCGGCTCGGACCACGGGCCCGACTTCTTCCGCCACGAGGCCGCCGGACTGGCGTGGCTCGCCGCGGCCCCCGGCGGGCCCCGCGTCGTGGAGGTTACGGGGGTCGACGACGACGAGATCACCCTGGAGAAGATCCCCGCGGGTCGCGCCACGGCGGACGCGGCTCTGCGGTTCGGGCGGTCGCTCGCGGCGATGCACGACGCGGGCGCGGCCGCCTGGGGCGCACCCGCCGACGGCTGGGCGGGCCGGTGCTTCATCGGCAACCGTCCCCAGGAGTGCAGGCCAACCGACTCGTGGGGCGAGTTCTACGCCGAGCAGCGGGTCCGGCCGTTCGTGCGCATCGCGGTGGACCTGGGTGTCCTCGACGGTGCCGACCTGGCCGCGGTCGAGCGGGCCTGCGACCGCGTGGCCGCCGGCGAACTCGACCACCCCGGCGACACTCCCGCCCGTATTCACGGCGACCTGTGGACGGGAAACGTCCTGTGGACGGCCGGGGGCGGGGCCGGCGCGGCGGGCGACGGCGGCGTTGAGGCCGTGCTCATCGACCCCGCCGCGCACGGGGGCCACCGCGAGACCGACCTGGCGATGCTCGCCCTGTTCGGCGCGCCGCACCTCGATCACATCCTGCGTGGCTACGGCGAGGTCCGGCCGCTGCGGGAGGGCTGGCGGGAGCGGGTGCCGCTGCACCAGCTGCACCCGCTCGCCACCCACTCGGCCGGGCACGGCGCCG
>NZ_KV823793.1:0-4376 GCF_001815995.1 Dietzia sp. HMSC21D01
CGCACCGGTCGCCCCGCGCCTCCGCCCGCCCACGTCGCGCCCGGTTCGGCCGCACCGCGATGGCGCAGCTCAACGGTGCGGTCGCCGCGGGGACGAGGACGCCACCCGTGTTGGCGGGCCGTTGGTCCCTCGTTCCGGAGCCGATCAGCGACGCCACGCTGCGGGCGCACGCCTGGGCCGAGACCCTTCTGCTGCGCCACGGCGTCGTCACCCGGGGCGCGGTCGAGGCCGAAGAGATCCCCGGCGGGTTCGCCGCCGTGTACAAGGTGCTGGCGCAGATGGAGGACTCCGGCCGCTGCCGCCGCGGGTACTTCGTCGACGGTCTCGGCGCAGCGCAGTTCGCGGCCGGCAACACGATCGACAGACTGCGCACGTTCGACGACACCGCCGACGACGCCCACTGGCCCTCCGGCACCGACGAACCCACCGTCCGGGTTCTTGCCGCCACCGACCCCGCCAACCCCTACGGTGCCGCTCTGCCCTGGCCCGCCACCGCGCCCAGTGGAGGCGACGCGGCGGGCGGAGGCGACGCAGCGGCCACGGGCGGCTCGGGTCACCGGCCCGGTCGGAAGGCGGGCGCGCTCGTGGTTCTGGTCGACGGGATCTGCGTGCTGTTCGTCGAGCGCGGCGGACGCACCGTCCTCATCTTCGACGACCGCGCCGGTGCGGTGCCTCTCGCCGCGGGCGCGCTCGTCGACGCCGTCCGCTCGGGAGCGGTCGGTCCGTTGACCGTCACCACTCTCGGCGGCGAGCCCGTGCACGGCTCTCCACACGCCGCCGCGTTCGAGGCGGCGGGCTTCGGCATCACCCCCAAGGGGGTGCGCATCCGGCGCTGACGCCCTTGAGACCCCACGCCCGATTAGTTAGAATATGCGCATTGGTGCATATGTCAGAGGGGGTAGCCGGATGGGAGTGGGTCACGCGCACGGTGCACACGGCTCGGGGCACACCCACGCTCGTCCCGCCGGACATGCCGGTGGGCGCCACCGCGCCAGGCTGGCGATCGCGTTAGCACTGACGGCAGCGTTCTTCGTCGTCGAACTGGTTGCCGGCCTGCTCTCCGGCTCCCTCGCCCTGCTCTCCGACGCCGGCCACATGGGGGCCGACGTCGTCGCTCTCGGTGCGGCTCTCCTCGCGACGATCATCGCCACCCGTCCCGACTCCACCGGCCGGCGAACGTTCGGCCGCTACCGCGTGGAGATCTTCGCCTCCGGCCTCGCCGTGCTCATCATGCTGGGAATGGGCGTGTACGTTCTGGTCGAGGCGCTCGGCCGCCTCGGCTCCGATACGCCCGTCGCCACCGGGACGATGCTCGTCGTCGGCGTGCTCGGCCTGGTCGTCAACGTCATCTCCCTCCTGCTGCTCCGTGGCGGGTCCGACGAGAGCCTCGCGGTACGTGGCGCCTACCTCGAGGTCCTCGCCGACGCCGCCGGGTCGGTCGGGGTGATCGCGGCCGCGCTGCTCATACGTACCACCGGGTCGACGGTCTGGGACCTCGTGGTGGCCGCGGCGATCGCGGTATTCATCGTGGTCCGCGCGGTGGCGCTCGGCCGGCAGGTCCTCGCAGTCCTCGCCCAGCACGCCCCGGCCGGTGTTGAACCCGCCGCGGTCGAGGCCCAGCTCGGCGTCCTGCGCGACGTGAAGGAGGTGCACGACCTCCACCTCTGGACACTCACGTCCGGGATGGACGTGGGGACCGTCCATCTGGTCGTCGCCCCGGACGCGGACCACGCCGAGGTGCTCGACGATGCCCGACGTGTCCTGTTCGACGAGCACGGGATCGAGCACGTGACCGTGCAGATCGAGACCGCGGGCGTCGGCGGCTGCCGCGAACTGGGGTGGTGAGCCGTGCCCGAGGGAGACACGGTCCACCGCGCGGCCACGCGGGTTGACGCCGCACTCGCCGGGCGGACCCTGGACCGGGGCGAACTCCGGGTGCCGAGGTTCGCCGCGGTCGACCTGCGCGGGAGGACCGTGAAGGCTGCCCGGTCGCGGGGCAAGCACCTCTTCGTCGACATCGGGCCCGACGACCAGGGGCGTGACCCCGTCACCCTCCACCTCCACCTCAAGATGGAGGGCCGGGTCCTCGTGCTCCGCGCCGGGGAGAGGTGGCGGTTCCCCGCACACACCGCCCGGCTGGTCCTGCGCGCGGACGACGTCGAGGTGGTGGGGACCGAACTCGGTTTCCTGCGCGCCCTGTCGCCCGCCGAAGCCGACGTGGCTGTCGAGCACCTCGGGCCCGACCTCCTCGGTGCCGACTGGGATCCGGCGGCCAGCGTGGCCGAGGTCGTGCGGCGCATCGAGGAACGTCCCACCCGCACCATCGGCGAGGCGCTCCTCGACCAGCGCAACCTCGCGGGCATCGGCACCGTCTACCGCGCCGAGTTGTGTTTCGTGCGGGGAGTGGACCCGCGCGATCCCGTCGAGACGGTCCGGGATCTCCCGGCGATGGTGAGGCTCGCACGCAGGATGTTGGTGGCGAACGCCGACCGTGTCGTCCGGGTGACCACGGGCGAGGCCCGGCGTGGTCGCGAGTTGTGGGTGTACGGCCGCGACGGCAAACCGTGCAGACGGTGCGGGACCGAGGTGGAGACCTTCCGCCTCGGCGGCCTCGCGAACCCCGATGAGCCGAGTGATTCGCTCGACCGCATCGCGTACCGCTGCCCGTCCTGCCAGCCGAGCCGTGCCACACTGGGCGCATCGCCAACTGAGGAGAACTCGTGACCGACCGCAAGACGATCCTGATCACCGGGGCCAGCTCCGGGCTCGGCGAGGGTATGGCCCGCCGCTGGGCGGCGCACGGCAAGAACCTGGCACTGTGCGCACGGCGTCTCGACCGCCTCGAGGAGCTGCGCGCCGAGCTGGTGGCCGCCAACCCGTCGATCACCGTCGCCGTTCGCGAGCTTGATGTGGCCGACGGGGAGGCGGTGGAGCGGGTCTTCCGCGAGCTGGACGCGGAGCTCGGTGGGATCGACAGGTTCGTGCTCAACGCCGGGCTGGGCAAGGGCGCTTCTATCGGCACGGGCAAGGCGCACGCCAATCGCGAGACCGCGATGGTGAACGTGATCGGCACTCTCAACCAGGCCGAGGCGGCGACTCAGCTGCTGCTCGCGCGAGGGGAGGGGCACCTGGTGTTCATCTCGTCTGTGAGTGCGCTGCGGGGGATGCCCAAGGCGCAGAACACGTACGGCGCCACCAAGGCTTTCGTCTCGTCCCTGGCGCAGGGGATGTACGCCGAACTCGACAGCGCCGGAAGCCGTATCAAGGTGACGGACATCCTCCCCGGTTACATCCGCACGGACATCAACCGATCGGTGAAGACCGCGCTGATGACGGAGTTCGACGAAGGCGTCGACGCGCTGGTCAAGACGATCGATGCGGAGCCCGTCCGCGCGCTCGTCCCGGCCAAGCCCTGGAAGGTGATCGGCCCGCTGCTCACGCTGCTCCCGGAGAAGGTCAGCCGCCGCTTCGTCTGAGGTCGCCGCGGAATCATCTCGAGCTTGCACTTCCACCCGCCTTAGAAGGGTGGTGGTGGTTGGAGGAGTTCGTCGAGGTGCTCGTGGAGGGCGTGGAGGATGGCTTTTTCCAGGGTGCTGTCGGTGGGTTTGTTGCGTTGCCACCAGCGGCTGGCCGCGGCGGGGGTCATACGCTCACGCGGGGCCGGGCCCGGGGCCGTGTTCGAGTCCGGACCCGCGTTCGGGTCTGGGGCGGTCTCGGCTGCCTCGGCGCCGGTGTCGGGTGGCGGCGAGGTCGGTGCGGCGTCGGTGGCTTCGGCGGCGTTGCGGGCGGCGGTGCGGGCGCGTTCGCGGGCCAGGCGTTGGGCGCGGCGGGCGAAGTAGGTCGCCTCGTCCAGGACCCCGGTCCCGTAGACGGGGCTGGGGTTGCGGCGTTGCTGACGCGCCCAGGCATCGGCCTCGTCGCGTTGTTGTTCGCGTCGGTACTGGGCCAGCGGCCCGTCGGGGCGGGTGAGCATGACGGTGCCGTCGGGGGTGGTCACGATCAGGGTGCCATCGGGCTGGAGCTGGTAAGTCCAGTCGGAGAAGGTTTTGAACCGGTGATGGCGCCGGCATTGGGCCACCAGGTTCGCCTCGATGGTCAGGCCACCGGCGGCGGGGTCGGCGTGGTTGAACGGCACCACATGATCCAGGTCACAATCATCAGCGGGGATCGTGCACCCGGGGTGGCGGCAGGTGCCGTCGCGG
This sequence comes from Dietzia sp. HMSC21D01, assembly GCF_001815995.1. NCBI lineage: Bacteria > Bacillati > Actinomycetota > Actinomycetes > Mycobacteriales > Dietziaceae > Dietzia > Dietzia sp. HMSC21D01. Next base: position 4,203 of record NZ_KV823793.1, read on the forward strand.
AGCCGGACACGGCGCGCCAACTGGGCACCGGGCCGGTATCTCAGGGCGGCGTCGGTGTCGTCGGCGGCGCCGATGCGGGGATCGACCTGCTCGAAGGTGGCCCCATCCGAGGTGGCGAGCATTTCCAGCAGGGTCTGCAGGGCGGCTTCGCCGGTGCGGGTGAACTCCACCCGC
>NZ_KV823793.1:4396-4661 GCF_001815995.1 Dietzia sp. HMSC21D01
ACGGTGACCTTCGGCCGCAACACCGGAGCCCGACCGCCCGCGGTGGCGGGCGCGCCCGCGGCGCCGTGAGCGTCATTGGACGTGTCGGCAGCGTCGGGCCGGGTGGGGGTGTCGCCGCAGATCAGGGACATCAGGGCGTCGGCGCGGCGTTCGGCTGTGGAGTAGTTCGGCTCCGGCTCGTCCGGGTCGGTATCGGGGTCGGCGGTCCGCGCGGCAGCAGCGGCGGTGGCGTCGTCGTCGGCGGCCTGGTGTTCGGCGACGCGTT
>NZ_KV823793.1:4681-4994 GCF_001815995.1 Dietzia sp. HMSC21D01
TGACGGTGACCTTCGGCCGCAACACCGGCGTCTGACCGCTGCCGCCGGTGGGAGCGTCCGCAGGACCGCCACCGTCAGCGCCGCCGGCACCGTTGGCGCCATCGGTGTCGGTGTCGGTGCCGGGCCGGGTGGGGGTGTCGCCGCAGATCAGGGACATCAGGGCGTCGGCGCGGCGTTCTGCCTTGGAGTAGTTCGGCTCCGGCTCGACAGGCTCATCCGGGTCGGTGTCGGGGTCGGCGGCCCGGCCGGCAGCCGCGGCGGTGGTGTCAGCGTCGGCGGCGTCGTGTTCGGCGACGCGTTGGTCGAGGGCTTC
>NZ_KV823794.1:0-13532 GCF_001815995.1 Dietzia sp. HMSC21D01
GGCCGGCGCCGGAACCTCGTCGGTGCGCTGGCGGCGCTGCTGGTGGCGGCCCTCGCGACGGGGACCGTCCTCGCCGTCGACCCGTCCTCCCCGCTGCGCCGCACCGACGGGTCGGCCGCGGTCACCCCGACCGGGAACACCACGACCGTCGAGGTGGTCGCGGTGGGGATGAGGTTCGAGCCGAGCACCGTGACCGTCCCCGTCGGTGACCGGTTGGTGATCGAGTTGAGGAACGACGACGAGACGACGGTTCACGACCTGTACCTGGCCAACGGGGTCGGGACCGGCAGAGTGGAGCCGGGTGAGACGGCGCGGGTGGACGTCGGCGTGGTGGGCCGCCCGGTCGAGGGCTGGTGCACAATCGCCGGGCACAAGGCGATGGGCATGACCTTCGATGTGCAGGTCGAGGGGGACGATCCCGCTGGCGGCGGGGCCGGCGGTGGTGTCGGCGGTGCGGCCCAGGACCCGCGCGCGGCCGGGCACGACGGCCACTCCGGCGCGGGCGATGACGCGGCATCCCCGACCGACGCGATCGACGTCCTCTCGCCGCCCTCGGACGATGTCGAGACCCGTGACCCCGTCCTCCCGCCCGCGCCGCCGGGCCGCGAGCACCGGGTCAGCCTCACGGTCAGGGAGACCACCGACGAGCTGGCGCCCGGGGTGGTGCGGCCGGTGTGGACCTACAACGGTGGGCTGCCCGCGCCGACGCTGCGCGGCCGGGTCGGGGACACGTTCGTGGTGACCTTCCGCAACGAGGGGACGATCGGCCACTCGATCGACTTCCACGCCGGTGACGTCAGTCCGGACGAGGTCATGCGCACGATCCCGCCCGGCGAGGAGCTGGAGTACCGGTTCACCGTGAAGCGGGCGGGGGCGTGGCTGTACCACTGCGCCACGGCGCCGATGAGCGGGCACGTCGCGGCGGGGATGTTCGGGGCGCTCATCGTGGACCCGCCGGAGTTGCCGGAGGTCGACCGCGAGTACGTCCTGGTGCAGTCGGAGGCGTATCTGGGCGGCGACGACGAGCCGTTCGACATGGACAAGATCGCCGCCCGCCGGCCCGACCTGGTGATGTTCAACGGCCACGCCACGCAGTACCGGCGGGACCCGCTCACCGCGCGGGTGGGCGAAACCGTCCGGATCTGGGTGGTCGCGGCGGGTCCGAGCGATGGCACGAGTTTCCACGTCGTGGGTGGGCAGTTCGACACCGTGTACAAGGAGGGGGCGTATCGGCTGCGCGACGGTCGCGACGCGTTCGGCGGGAGCGGCGGCGGGGCGCAGGCGCTGGACCTGGCGCCGTCGCAGGGAGGGTTCGTCGAGATGACCCCCGCCGAGCCCGGCCGCTACGTCTTCGTGGACCACTCGTTCGCTGACGCGGAGAAGGGCGCGACGGGCTTTCTCGACGTGAGTGACTGATCGGTCCCTGACCAGTCCCTGACCGGTCCTGACCGGGGGCACTTGATGCGTCACGGAATAGACGACGGCCCGCTCCGCTTGGTATAGATGACACATCAAATAGCATCGACCGACTGATCGGCCCGACGATCCAGGAGAGCGCCATGCCCGTCTACGTCCAGAACCCCGACCCCCGCAGCCTCGTCGAGCGGCCCGCCGACGACCTCCTCGCGCCGGACACCCGCATGGGAGCCGTGGAGCTGCTGGTCCGTGACCTGGACGCGATGATCGGCTTCTACTCCGAGGGCGTGACCCTGGAGGTGCTCGAGCATTCGGGCGAGACCGCGGTGCTCGGCCGCGCGGGCCTCCCGCTCGTGCGGATGCGCCGGATGCCCGACCTGCCGCCGCGGAAGTCCGGCGAAGCGGGTCTATTCCACACCGCCGTGCTGTTCGACGACGAGGCGTCGCTGGCCGCCGCCGTCGCCTCGGTCGCCCGGAACGCGCCCCGGTCGTTCACCGGTAGCTCGGACCACCTGTACAGCCAGGCGTTCTACTTCGACGACCCGGAGGGCAACGGCGTCGAGCTGTACGCGGACCGGCCCCGGGAGACCTGGGCCACCGAGCCGCACGGTCTGCTCAAGGTGGCCACCAATCCGCTGGATCCCAACGCGTTCCTGCGCAGCCACCTGCCCGAGACGTCCGCGAGCCCGCCGGGCGCGACGCTCGGCCACGTCCACCTGCAGGTCGGCGACATCGGTGTGGCCCGCGACTTCTACGTGGACGCCCTCGGATTCGAGGTGATGAGCGATGTCGGCTCGGCCCTGTTCATCGCCGCCGGTGGGTACCACCACCACATCGCCGTCAACACGTGGGGCACCGCCGGGGCGGGCCCGCGCGCGGCCGCCCTCGGGCTGGGGCAGGTGAACATCGACCTGCCGACCGCCGACGACGTCGACGCACTCCAGCAGCGCCTGACCGACCACGGGTTCCGGGCCCGCCACGACGGCGCCGTTCTGCGGGTCGACGACCCGTGGGGCACGCTCATCCAGGTCGGGGCGGCTGGCGCGGTCGCGGAAAGCTGACACGGTAGGCGCTGCGTTCGCCCGCGCGGTGGATTCGGCATCCGCCCCTGCGCATGCCCGCCGAACCCGCAGCCGCCCCTGCGCCTGGCGTCTCGCTCCCGGGCTTGGCGTCTCGCTCGTGCGCGTGCGTCGTGGAACCCTCGCAGCCGCTCCCGGCGATGGCGTCTCGCTCCCGGGCCCGCCCGCCGAATCCGCAGCTGCCCCTCGGCATGGCGTCTGGCCCGCCCCGCGGTGCGCGCGAGACGCCATGCCGGCGGGCGGCTGTGCGGAGCCGATCCGTGCCGCGTGTGCCGCGGTGCGTGCCCGGCGGGCTGCGTCGTCGGCTACCGCTTCGTGCCGACGGTCCGGCTGACGTCCGCCACGTCCTCGCGGGACCAGCCGCGCCGGTAGTGGCGGTTGCCGAACTGGTCGGTCGGCCGCGAGCGGTAGACCACGTACGGCCGCCACAGGTACCCGACGGGCGCGGAGAACACGTGGACGAGCCGGGTGAACGGCCAGATCGCGAACAGCAGGAACGCCACGATCGCGTGCGCCTTGAAGCTGAACGGCGCGTCGGTCATGAGGGCGGGGTCCGGCTGGAACCAGAAGATGCCGCGGAACCACACGGCCAGGTCCTCACGGTAGTCGTAATGGCTGATGATGTTGCCGATGATCGTGTTGCTCATGCCGAGGAAGATCGTCAGCGCGAGGAAGACGTACATCACCTTGTCGTTGAGCGTCGTCGCCGAGAACACCGGCCCGACGGTGCGGCGGCGGTAGATGAGGATGATCAGCCCGACGACCGTGCAGAAGCCGGCGATCGCGCCGATCACCACCGCCAGCCAGTGGTAGGCCTCCTGCGAGATGCCCACCGCCTCGGTCCACGACTTGGGGATCACCAGGCCGATGATGTGCCCGCCGATCACGAACAGCAAGCCGAAGTGGAACAGCGGGCTTCCCCAGCGAAGCAGGCGGGACTCGTACAGCTGCGAGGACCGGGTGGTCCAGCCGAACTTGTCATACCGGTACCGCCACCAGTGGCCCACGACGAAGATCGCCAGGCACACATACGGCAGGACGACCCACAGGAACACGTCGATCCAGGTCACATCGGTCATGGGTGGGCCCCGCTCTCCAGGTAGGACGATGAGGTGAACGCCTCGAGGCCGACGTCCTCGTCGGGCGGGCCCTGGGCGATGAGCTTGCGAACCGCCTCGTGGCCCTCGCCGTCGATCGGCGGGAGGGTGGCGGTGACGGCCGAGACGACCCCGGCCCATTCCGACCGGCGATCGGTGAGCGAGATGCGCAGCAGCTCGAGGCCCGGCCGGTGGTTCACGAGCAGGCCGCGGCAGCGGTCGAGGTCGTGCTGGGCGCCGAACTCCAGGACGACGCCCAGATGGTCGGGCAGTTCGTGGGCCGACATCACGGCGCCGGCGAGCTTGTAAGCGGTGACGAAGGCGAGCAGGGCGGAACCGCGCTTGCGGGTGTCGCCGTGCTGGTAGTACGTCAGGTACAGGCAGCAGCGCCGGCGCATGTCGAAGGTCTCGACGTACTCGGTCTGGAGGTCGGTCAGCGGTTCGCTCTCGAGCCTGTCGAGCAGCGGGAGCAGGGACCGGGCCGGGCCGCCGAGCTCGGCGACCAGGGCCCGCACGGTGGGCACCTGCTCCACGAGTTCGGTGGTCGGGTAGTCCAGCAGCAGCGAGGCCGCCTGGTAGAGGGCGCGGTCGGTGGGCGCACCGCGGCCCACGACGGGCGTACGTCCCGGTCGAACGGCCTGGCGGACGCGGGCGAACAGGTCGCCGGTGAAGAAGTCTGCGGCCACCGGTCTACCTCTTTCCCGGGAACAGGCCGCCCGCGCGCCCGTTGCCGTCCCAGTTGAGCAGGTTGATCCGCCGGTCCTTGCCCTCCGGGGAGGCGGCGGTGTCGGCGGTCTGCCGGTCGCGCAGAGCGTGGAAGTTCTCCACGGCGATCGGCACGTTGTGGTCGCCCGAGCCCTCGCCGAACGGGCCGGAGCCGCCCATGCCGGGGCCGCCGTCGAAGTCGAGGCTGCACTCGGTGACGAGCTCCTCGAGGTCGTGGGCCTGTTCCTGGTGCGCGGTGGGGATGACGTACCGCTCCTCGTAGTGCGCCAGGGCGAGGAGGCGGTACATCTCGTACATCTCCTCCTCCGTCATGCCGACGGCCTCGCAGAGCTCGCCGCGCGGCTCGCGCCCGAGGTTGATGTCGCGCATGTAGGTGCGCATGGCGGCCAGCCGGTTGAGCACACCCTGCACCACGTCCACGTCGCCCGCGCTGAACAGCTCGGCGAGGTACTCCAGCGGGATGCGGAGCCGGTCGATCGCGGAGAACAGGATGTCGGGGTCCTCGCCGTCGCCACCGTCGGCGGAGATCCGGTCGATCACCGGGGACAGCGGCGGGATGTACCAGACCATGGGCATGGTCCGGTACTCCGGATGCAGCGGAAGAGCCACCTCGTAGTCGTGGATGAGCCGGCGGATCGGGGAGCGGCGGGCGGCGTCCAGCCAGTCCTCGGGGATGCCCTCGGCGCGCGCGGCGGCGATCACCTCGGGGTCGTCGGGATCGAGGAAACACGCGCGTTGGGCGGCGAGCAGGTCCTTCTCGTCCGGGGTGGACGCGGCCTCGGCCACCTTGTCGGCGTCGTAGAGCACCAGGCCGATGTAGCGCAGCCGGCCGACGCACGTCTCCGAGCACACCGTGGGGATGCCCACCTCGATGCGGGGGAAGCAGAACGTACATTTCTCGGCCTTGCCCGTGCGGTGGTTGAAGTACACCTTCTTGTACGGGCAGCCGGTGATGCACTGGCGCCAGCCGCGGCACTTGTCCTGGTCCACCAGCACCACGCCGTCCTCGACGCGCTTGTAGATCGCGCCGGAGGGGCACGAGGCCGCGCACGACGGGTTGAGGCAGTGCTCGCAGATCCGCGGCAGGTAGAACATGAACGTCTGCTCGAACTCGGCCTTGACCTCGGTGCCGACCTTCTTGACGATCGGGTCGTCGGCGAGGTGCTCGGGGGAGCCGCCCAGGTTGTCGTCCCAGTTGGCCGACCAGGAGATCTTCATGGGCTCGCCGCTGATGAGCGAGTACGGGCGCGCGACCGGGGTGTGCTGCTGCAGCGGCGCGGAGACCAGCGTGTCGTAGTCGTAGGTCCACGGCTCGTAGTAGTCGTCGATCGACGGCATGGTGGGGCTGGAGAAGATCTGCATGAGCTTTTTGGCCCGCCCGCCGGCCTTGAGCCGCAGGCGCCCCCTCCGGTCCAGCTCCCAGCCGCCCTTCCAGCGCTCCTGATCCTCGTAGGTGCGCGGGTACCCGAGGCCGGGCCGGGTCTCGACGTTGTTCCACCACACGTACTCGGTGCCGGCGCGGTTGGTCCACGCCTGCTTGCACGTCACCGAGCAGGTGTGGCACCCGATGCACTTGTCGAGGTTCATCACCATCGCCATCTGTGCCATGACCCGCATCAGTACTGCACCTCCTGGGAGCGACGGCGGATGACCGTCACCTCGTCGCGCTGGTTACCCGTGGGACCGATGTAGTTCCACGCGTAGCTGAAGTGGGCGTACCCGCCGATCAGGTGACTGGGTTTGACCATGATCCGGGTCGCCGAGTTGTGGATACCGCCGCGCTTGCCATCGGTCTCGGACAGCGGGACGTCGATCGTGCGGTCCTGGGCGTGGTGCATGTACACGGTGCCCGCCGGCATGCGGTGCGAGACCACGGCGCGCGCCACGATCACGCCGTTGCGGTTGACCGCCTCGATCCAGTCGTTGTCCTTGACCCCGATGAGCGCGGCGTCGGCGTCGCTCATCCACACCATCGGTCCGCCGCGGCCGAGGCTGAGCATGAGCAGGTTGTCCTGGTACTCCGAGTGGATCGACCACTTGTTGTGCGGGGTCAGGTACCGGACGGTGAGTTCGGCGCCGCCGTCGTGGCCGAGCTTGGGCTCGCCGTACAGCTCGTGCATGTTGAGCGGCGGCCGATACACGGGCAGCTGCTCGCCCATCTCGGCCATCCAGTCGTGGTCCATGAAGAACTGCATCCGGCCGGTGAGCGTGTGCCACGGCTTGAGCCGCTCGGTGTTGATGACGAACGCGCTGTAGCGGCGCCCCCCGTGCTCGGACCCCGACCACTCGGGCGAGGTGATCACCGGCTGCGGCCGAGACTGGGTGTCGGAGAACGTGATGCGTTTGCCCTCCTCGCCGCGGGACAGGTCGGCGAGCTCGCGGCCCGTGCGCTCCTCGAGCTGCTCGAAGCCCTGGGTGGCCAGGCGGCCGTTGGTGGTGCCGGACAGGGACAGGATGGCCTCGCACATCCGGATGTCGGTGTCGAGCCGCGGGCGGCCCTTGCCGACGCCCGTGCGCGTCTCGCCGTTGTGCCGCAGCAGTGCCGCGATCTCCTCGGTGGGCGTGAGGTTGAGGCCCTTGACCGGCATGCCGGCGGACTCGGCGAGCGGGCCGAGGGAGCCGAACTTCTCGCCGATCAGCCGGTAGTCGCGCTCTACCGTGGCGATCTTGGGGAAGTTCTTCCCCGGCACCGGCTCACACGAGCCGTCCTTCCAGTCGGTTACCCTGCCGCCCGGGTTGGCGATCGCGTCCGGGGTGTCGTGGCCGAGCGGCACCGCCACCACGTCGGTCCGCGCGTCGAGGTGGCCGTGGCTGAGCTCGGAGACCTTCTCGGCGAGCATCTTGAACGTGTCGAAGTCGCTGCGGGTCTCCCAGGGCGGGTTGATCGCGGCGTTGAACGAGTGCACGAACGGGTGCATGTCGGTGGACGACAGGTCGTGCTTCTCGTACCACGTCGCCGCCGGCAGCACGAGGTCGGAGAACAGCGTGGTGGACGTCATCCGGAAGTCCAGCGTCATGAGCAGGTCGAGCTTGCCGTCCGGGGTGGCGTCGCCCTCCTCGCGCCACACCATGTCGCGGCCGCGGTGCCCCTCGGGCGCCTGGTCGGCGCGCAGGGAGCTGTCGGTGCCCAGGAGGTGCTTGAGGAAGTACTCGTCGCCCTTGGCGGAGGACCCGATGAGGTTGGACCGCCACACGGTGAGGATCTTGGGCGCGTTGCCGGGACCGTCGGGGTCCTCGGCCGCGAACCGTATGTCGCCGGCCTTGATGCGGTCCACCACGTACTCGCCGGCGGGGACGCCCGCCGCGGCGGCCTCGTCGCCCAGGTCGAGCGGGTTGCGGGAGAAGGTCGGGTACGAGGGCATCCAGCCCAACCGCGCGGACATGGCCACCAGGTCCGGGGTGCTCATGCCGTCGAAGCGGCCGTCGCCGGTCGGGGAGGTGAGCACGTCGGCCGCGTACGCGTCGTACTTCCACTGCCCGGTGTGCAGGTAGAAGAAGGCCGTGGAGATCATCTGGCGCGGCGGGCGCGACCAGTCCAGCGCGTTCGCGACCTGCTGGAACCCGGTGAGCGGGCGGACCTTCTCCTGGCCCACGTAGTGCGCCCAGCCGCCGCCGTTGACGCCCTGGCAGCCGGTCAGGATGGTCAGGGACAGAAAGGCCCGGTAGATGAGGTCGGAGTGGAACCAGTGGTTGGTGCCGGCGCCCATGAGGATCATCGAGCGGCCGCCCGAGTCCAGCGCATTCTGCGCGAACTCGCGGCCGAAGCGCTCGGCCTGGGCGGCGGGTACGCCGGTGTGCTCCTCCTGCCACGCCGGGGTGTACGGGGCGGGGTCGTCGTATCCGGTCGGCCAGTCACCGGGCAGGCCCTCCCGGGCCACGCCGAACTGCGCCATCATGAGATCGAACACGGTCGTGACGATGACCTCGTCGTCGTCGTCCAGTACTACGGTGCGGACCGGCACGCCGCGCGTGACGGTGTCGGCCTCGCCGCGCGGCGTGTCGAAGCGCGGCAGGACGATCTCGGCGGTGTCCCCGCCCGGGGAGTGCAGGCTCAGGACCGGGTCGATCTCGCCCAGGTCGAGATTCCAGCGGCCCTTGCCCTGCTCGCCGAAACGGTCGCCGAGCGTGCCGTTCGGCACCACCACGCGGTCGGTCACCGCGTCGAGCATCACGGTCTTGCTGGCGGCGTTCTCGCCCGGGTCCACGTCGAGGCGCACGGCGTCGGCGGTGAGGAACTTGTCCGGCACCACGGTGCCGTCGGCGCGGGTGCGCAGGGTGACGAGGAACGGCAGGTCGGTGTAGGTCTTGGCGTACGAGGTGAACTCGGGGGTGTCTCGACGGGCGTAGAACTCGGTGAGCACCACGTGGACCATCGACATCGCCAGCGCGCCGTCCGTCCCGGGGTGCGGGTGGATCCACTCGTCGGCGAACTTGGTGTTGTCCGCGTAGTCGGGGGAGACCACCACGACCTTCTGGCCCTTGTAGCGGGCCTCGGCCATGAAATGGGCGTCCGGCGTGCGGGTGACGGGGACGTTGGAGCCCCACATCACCAGGTAGGTGGAGTTGAACCAGTCCGCGGACTCGGGGACGTCGGTCTGGTCGCCGAACACCTGCGGCGAGGCCACGGGCAGGTCGGCGTACCAGTCGTAGAAGGACAGCATGGAGCCGCCGAAGAGCTGCATGAAGCGGGCGCCGGCGCCGAACGAGGCCATGGACATGGCGGGGATCGGGGAGAACCCGGCGACGCGGTCGGGGCCGACGGTCTTGGCGGTGTACACGTGCGCGGCGGCCGCCATCTCCAGGGCGTCCTCCCAGCGGCAGCGGACGAGCCCGCCCTTGCCGCGGGCGGCCTTGTAGTGGGCGCTCAGGACCGGGTCCTCGACGATCGACGCCCACGCGTCCACCGGGTCGGAGTGCACGGCCCGGGCGGTGCGCCACATCTGCATGAGCACGCCGCGCACGTACGGGTAGCGCACGCGGGTGGGGGAGTAGGTGTACCAGGAGAACGCCGCGCCGCGCGGGCAGCCGCGGGGCTCGTAGGCCGGCAGGTCGTCACCGATGTCCGGGTAGTCCGTCTGCTGGGCCTCCCACGTGATGATCCCCTCCTTGACGTACACCTTCCACGAGCAGGAACCCGTGCAGTTGACACCGTGGGTGGAGCGGACCACCTTGTCGTGGCTCCAGCGGTCGCGGTAGAACACGTCGGCGTCGCGGCCGCCGGTGTGGGTGACCGTGCGGAGGTCCTCCGAGGCCTCGCCGCGCCGGAAGAACCGCCCGGTGCGGAGGATGGCGTCGGTGACGGGGCCGTCGAGCCGCCCGGAACCGGAGGGAGCGTTCCCGCCGTCCGAGGGTGACGACGACGAGCTGGGCGAGTCGACGCTGGTCATGCCGACGTCCTTTCAGTCGCGGGGGAGGCGCTACGGCCGGAGCGGAGGAACCACAGCCACGTGAGCACCGCGGTGGCCGCGGAGAGCACGAACAGCAGGAGCAGACCGATGCGGTAGTTGCCGTGGGCGGTCCAGAAGTAGCCGAGGAGCAGGGGTGGGACGAAGCCGCCCAGACCGCCGACCGCGCCGACGATGCCGGTCACCGACCCGACGGCCGACGGCTCGACGAGCTCGGCCACCAGGGCGAAGACGGCACCCGAGGCGACGCCGAGGGACGCGCCCATGAACAGGAACACGACCGTGCCGAGCGGGTAGAGGGTGCCGCCCTCCGTGTTGATGAGGGGCATGCGCTCGGTCGCGGCGGCGGCCATCAGCCCGGTGACGATGTAGCTGACGATGAGCACCCACGCGCCGGGGAACCTGTCGGCCAGCGCGCCGCCGAGGGGCCGGCAGGCCACCGCGATCACGACGAACACCGCGGTGCGCAGGGCCGCGTCCTCCATGTCCAGTTCGTAGAAGTTGTGCAGGTAGGTGGGCAGGTAGACGGAGAACGCCACGAACCCGCCGAAGCCCATCGCGTACAGCCAGGCGAGTTTGAGGGTGACCGGGCGGGCGAGCGTCCTGGCGGCCTTGACCACCCAGTTGCCCTGGGCCGGGGCCCACGCCGGCGAGTTCTTCAGCAGTGCCCGGGCGACGACCGCGTACACGGCGAGCAGGACCGCGACCAGGATGAACGGCGCCTGGTCGCCGAAGGCGTCGCGGAGCCGCAGGGTGGTGAAGGCCGCGATCGCCGTACCGCCCATGCCGGCGCCGAAGATGCCGATGGCCGTGCCACGCCGGTGCGGCGGGAACCACGAGTTGACGGTGGGAACGCCGACGGCGAAGGAGGTGCCGCCGATCCCCAGGAAGAACCCGCCGATGAGGAGCGCGATGTAGCTGCCGTCGACGAACCCGACGAAGAGGGTGGGGATGATCGTCAACGCCGCGATCAGCGGAAACATCGTACGACCGCCCAGGCGGTCGGTGAGCGCCCCGACGGGGATGCGGCCGAGCGACCCGACCACCACGGGCAGCGCCACCACGAGCGACTGCTGGAACGAGCTGAGCCCGAGCTGGTCCTTGTAGGTCGCCCCGAGCGGGCCCATCAGCGCCCACGCCCAGAACGTGAGGAGGAAACCCGAGAAACACAGGGCCAGAGCGATGTTCGCCTGCTTCGGGTCGGGCGTGGCCGAGGACTGGGGCCGGGCGGCCTCGGGCTGTGGGTCCGCCGGCTGCGGAGACGCGGGCCCTGTCTGTGGGGAGTTCGGGCCTGAGGGCACCGGAGGTCCTTTCGCGTTGATTCTGGCTGCGGCGGGTCCGCTCGGTCGTGGGCGGGCCCGAACCTGAGTGTGTGTAACCGTAGGTCGCGCTGTTGGTGCTTTTCGCGCGTTGCGGCACTTTGTTATCCGGCAAATACATAAGGTTTTGAGCATTTAGAGCTTTCGCCGGAAATGGTGCGGGAAAAACGTCCCGGATAAACGCAGATAATGGCTCGGGCCAGGGGACGGAATGGGAACGACCCACGCCCCTTTGTTGATATCCCCGCTAATCCGCTGCGGAAAATCGGCCGTGGGCCCGGACGGCGACGCACCGGACCCACGGCGGCGGGATCAGACCAGCCAGTCGTTGGGCGCGAACAGCTCGGCGTGGAGGCGATCCTCGGGCACGCCGGCGTCGAGGAATTGTCGGCGGAGGGACTGGAGGAAGCCGGTGGAACCGCAGAGGAAGACGTGCGCACCCTCGGGGAGGGGGACCGACGACAGGTCCATGAGGCCGCGGTGGACCGTGCCCGGGCCGGAGACGGCGTCGGTGTCGGTGTCGGGGGCCTGCTCGTACCACGTGTGGACCTCGGCGTCCGCGAGCATCGAGGCCTCACCGGCCACCTCGTCGGCGAGCACGTGATCGGCCCGGCTCCGGTCGGCGTGCAGGACGAGCACCCGGCGGGGGTCCTCGGTCGCCGCCAGGTGGGCGATCATGCCGAGCATGGGCGTGATGCCGATGCCCGCCGAGCAGAGGACGACCGGGGCGTCCTCCCGGTCCTCCGCGGTCCCGGCGGCGTCCAGGACGAGATCGCCGAACGGGAGGGTGACCTGGATGGTGGTGCCGACGGTCGCGTTGGCGTGCAGCCACCCGGAGACCTCGCCGGCAGGGGAGGCATCGCCGTCAGCCTCGACCCGGCGGACGCCGATCCGCCACGTGCCGTCGCCCGGGGCGGTGGACAGGGAGTACTGGCGCAGCTGGCGGGCGCCGTCGGGCAGGACCACGCCGACCGAGGTGTACTGGCCGGGACGGAAGTCGGGCAGGGGCTCGCCGTCGGGCCCGCCGAGGGTGAACACGGCCACCGAGTCCGTGACGTCCTCGCGGGCGAGCACGGTGGCGGTGCGGAAGACGTCGCCGGGCTCGACCTCGGCGCGGGCGTAGAGGGCCTTCTCGAAGTCCACCAGGACGGCGGCCATGATCCAGTAGACCTCGTCCCACGCCGCCGCGACCTCCGGCGTGATCGCCTCCCCCAGGACCTCGACGATCGCGCCGAAGAGGTAGTCGTGGACCAGCTGGTACTGGTCTGGGGTGATGCCGAGGCTCGCGTGCTTGTGGCCGATCCGGGAGAGCATCTCGACGGGGCTCCTGCCGTCCACCAGCAGGGTGGCGAACGTGGCGACCGACGCTGCGAGGGCACGCTGTTGCGCGCCGAGCTTCTGGTTCCCTCGGTTGAACGTGTCGCGCAGCAGCTCCGGATTGTCGGCGAACATCGTCCGGTAGAAGACCGGCGTGATCTCGTCGATGTGGGCGCCGATCACGGGCAGGGTCTCGCGGACCACGGCGGCGTGCTCGTCGGACAGCTCGTGGGGATGCGCGAGGATCGACTCCAGGGTGGTGATCGAGGTGGTCACGGGTACTCCTTCTGCGAGAGCGCCGGGACAGCGACGGACGTGTCGGGGCGCGACGGGGCCGTCCGAGCACCAGGTGGGTCGGACTGCGTGTGGGTGGAGGACGAGGGTCGGCGGGTGTCACCGACCGGGCGGTCAGGGTCCCGGGCCGGTCCGGGGGCGGGCGCCGAGGCTGAGCGACACCTGGCGGGTGGGCGTGCGGACGATCCCGTCGACCGTCAGCGGGTCGAGGGTGGCGAAGAACGCCTCGCGGGCGTCGACCAGCGCGCGTCGGAGTCCGCAGTTGCCCGCGAGCGGGCAGGGCGTCGGGCCCTCACACTGGACGACCTCGCCCGGGCCCTCCAGTCGGCGCAGCAGCCGCCCGACCGACTCGTGCCGGCCGAGTTCGGTGATGACCAGCCCGCCGCCGCGGCCGCGCCGCGACTCCGCCAGGCCCAACTCGACCAGGCGGGAGACGATCTTGGCCACGTGGCTCACAGAGGCCTCGACCGATTCGGCGATCACCGCAGCGGTCATCCGCTCCTCGCGTTCGTCGGCGACGGCGAGACGCATGAGGGCGCGGAGCGCGAGATCGGAAGACCGGGACAACTGCACAACGCCGAGCGTGCCATATTGCGACTTGTCGCAGTGCATTTGTCGCGGGTGATCTCAAATACGTACTGAGCTGGTCATTTGCTGCCCGGCCCACCTGCGGCAACGCCCGCGGGGAGCGCACTCACGCGGCAGCCGCTCCTCTCCCTGGCGTCTCGCTCCTATGCTTGCCCGCCAGATCTGCAGCCGCCCCTCGGCATGGCGTCTCGCCCACCCCGCGGTGCGTGCGAGACGCCATGCGGACGAGCGGCTGCGTGGGACGCCCCTCGTGACGACGGCCCGCCCGCCGGCTCGCCCGCCGGCTCGCCC
>NZ_KV823795.1:0-1976 GCF_001815995.1 Dietzia sp. HMSC21D01
CCCCGATCGCCGGAGCGCCGCGGCCGACCTGCGCCGCTCCGACGAGCGGGTCCGTCATTCCGACCCGGCGGTGCGCGCACGCCTGCGGCGCCGCCGCCGGCGGACCAACCGGATCTACGCCGGGCTGGGCATCGCATTGGTCGTGGTGCTGCTCGGCTACATCGCGCTGTACTTCCTGCCGGTGTTCGCCGTCCGTGAGGTGAGCGTCGAGGGCACACGGACGATCCCCGCGGAGGTCGTCACCGAGCGCGCGGCGGTCGCACCGGGCACGCCGCTGCTCCAGGTCGACACCCACGCGGTCGCCCGGCGCGTGGCGGGCATCCCGCGCGTGGATCAGGTGACGGTCAAGCGGGACTACCCGTCGGGACTGCGGATCGAGCTCGTCGAGCGCACCGCGCTGGTGGTGGTGGAGGTCGACGGCGAGCAGCATCTCGTGGACGCCCAGGGCATCGACTTCGGCCCGGGCGAGGTGCCGCCCGGGACTCCTGTGCTCACGGTGGGAGAAAACGCCCGCGGCGAGCTGCCGGCGGTCGTCCGCGACCTGGCGACGGTCTTCGCCGAGGTGCGGGGCACGGCCGGTCAGGAGATCACCGCCGTGGAGGTCGACACCCGCGCGTCGATCGTGCTCACCCTCGCCGACGGGCGGATCGTCGAGTGGGGAGCGGCCGGCCGCGACCGGGAGAAGGCCGTGGCTTTGCAGATGGTTCTCGAGCAGCCGGGACAGATCTGGAACGTGTCCAACCCGGCCCTGCCGACGTCCCGCTAGGGCCCCGCCGGCGCCACGTCCGCACCCCGGCGGAGCACCGTCGACGGCCCGGTACACACGACACGCCCGCGAGCCTCGTGGACGCGCGGGGCCGCTAGCCCTACCGTGGTGTTCCGACGGCCGAAACCGCCTCTGACCAGCAAGTTTAACCCTCAACTAGAGGGTGAGACTTCAGGGTCCACGGAACGTTTCGTCGAGACAGCACGCAACCGAGCACGACACCCCCATAGGAAGGCCGGGCCTCGATGAGCTCACCCCACAACTACCTCGCAGTCATCAAGGTCGTCGGCATCGGCGGCGGCGGCGTGAACGCGGTCAACCGGATGATCGACGAGGGGCTCAAGGGCGTCGAGTTCATCGCCGTGAACACCGACGCGCAGGCCCTCCTCATGTCGGACGCCGACGTCAAGCTCGACGTGGGCCGCGAGCTCACCCGAGGACTCGGCGCGGGCGCCGACCCCGAGGTGGGCCGTAAGGCCGCCGAGGACCACAAGGACGAGATCGAGGAGGTGCTCAAGGGCGCCGACATGGTCTTCGTCACCGCCGGCGAGGGCGGCGGCACCGGCACCGGCGGCGCGCCCGTCGTGGCGGCCATCGCCCGCAAGCTCGGCGCCCTCACCGTGGGCGTGGTCACGCGCCCGTTCTCGTTCGAGGGCAAGCGCCGCGGCGGCCAGGCCGACGCCGGCATCGACGCCCTGCGCGAGGCCTGCGACACGCTCATCGTGATCCCCAACGACCGCCTCCTGCAGCTGGGCGACGCGGGGGTGTCGATGATGGAGGCGTTCAAGACCGCCGACGAGGTGCTGCTCAACGGTGTCCAGGGCATCACCGACCTCATCACCACGCCCGGCGTCATCAACGTCGACTTCGCCGACGTCAAGGGCGTCATGTCCGGCGCCGGCAGCGCGCTCATGGGCATCGGCTCCTCCCGGGGAGAGGGGCGCGCGTTCAAGGCTGCCGAGGCCGCCATCAACTCGCCGCTGCTCGAGACCACGATGGAGGGCGCCAAGGGCGTGCTCATGTCCATCGCCGGTGGCAGCGACCTGGGCCTGTTCGAGATCAACGAGGCCGCCTCCCTCGTGCAGGAGGAGGCGCACCCCGACGCCAACATCATCTTCGGCACGGTCGTCGACGACTCCCTCGGCGACGAGGTCCGCGTGACGGTCATCGCCGCCGGGTTCGAGGGCGGGGAGGCTGTCGACCGCTTCGA
>NZ_KV823796.1:0-13016 GCF_001815995.1 Dietzia sp. HMSC21D01
AGATCAACGCACTCTAAATCCGGAAGCGCCGGTATACCCCGCGGTGACCCGCCCTGCGGTGCCGCAGTAGAACCGAAGATCGACTCGGTGTGCCCCGAATCTTCGCGGTTGTCGCCTAGGGGCAAGGTCCGGGGCGGGCGCCTGCCGGGAGGGGCGGCACGGGGCTCGGACTTCACCAAACTCTTTCCCGAGCAACTTGCTCGTGTTAGCCGCCTCAACCGCCGATCCATTTCGTCCAGTCACCACAGGCCAATTCACTGGGGCGCTCGACTAAGGAGCCCTTCCATACGATCGCCGCGGTAGGGGCTGCTGACCTAGTAACCGGGAGATAACGCGATTAGGGAATGGGCGGTGTACGCCCATTCCTCCGGCTCTCTGTAGCTAAGGCGCCTAACTCTTACTGCGCGGAGGAAAGAGCCGATATTTAGGTCGTCCTTTACTGCATGTGCCGGTATACCGGTGAGCCACTTACCGTCCACGCTGATTGAGATCGTAGCAGCAGTGGAGCGTTCGATAACGCGAACTCGACCCTCGAGGGCATCCGGCCGCTCCCATGTTGCTACATCGTTCCAGTGGGCGCCGCAGCGTAAACGTCGGGGGCAATGGCGGCATGTTGAGGCGGCAGGCCGCGCTTTTGAAGGATCTGACAGCCGCGCAGAATGAATGCGACTAAGAAGTCTAGAAACTTCTGTCTTCGAAAAGTGAAACTCGGTGACGCCGTGTTCTAGATCGAAAGCGACCGTACGAAGGGGGTAAGCGCCAAAATTGACCTCGTAAAGGTGCGAGTAAAACAAGAGCTGGAAGCGGATAAAACCGCTAGCCCTAAAGTCGCTCCGGCCGGTTTTCAGGTCGACCAGTAGCCTCGCTGGTTCGCCAGAAACAATATCTACTATTCCGAACAGGCGGCACGACTTATCAAGCAACAACTGCTCGCTAGCGGCAGTGTTTTGCCCGGGCGGAAGCAGCGCTGCCAGCTCTGCGGCTCGTCGCGCTAGCCTGGCGCCCGTCGCCACACCGCGGGGTATATTCGAAGGGCTGATGCCGTGGGCTGCAGCCGCACCTTCGTACCGCCTGCGAAAATCGGCGCCCGGATCAGAAGACGCCGGTCCGCCAAGGCGTATCCACTCCTGCAAGGCAAGGTGGGCCAAGGACCCTGCATTAATGGACGAGAGCGCCTGAGGCTTGAGGGGTGTGCTCGTGGAAGACACGGAGGCCGGGCATCGAATTAGTCTCCACGCCGAGGTCGCGGACAACCATCCGGGCTCACCCAGTTCCGACTTCACGAGTCTTCGCGAGTCGAGTCGGCGATTAGTTTGAGTACCCGCCTCGGATCTCGGTCGAGAGTGAAGGAGTCGACAAATACGATCCCGTCGAGCTCTCTCTCGGTCGCCTCAATCTCGGCCATGGCCTCCGCGAGCCGGGGTGAAAGAAGCGATTCCTCAGCGGCCTCAAAAACGTGCTTAGCAATCACAACAAAGTTGCCGTCTTGGGGCGATTCAAACCTCGTCGAAGCGAAGTGACTTTCGGTCGGAATAGCACCATATGCGCGTGACCAGCGTTCTATAGCGCTCCGGTCGCGCTGCTCATGGATGCGCAGCGGCTGCCCCTCTAGAAGTTCAAAGAGGTCTCGTGCTAGCCGCCAGTCGAGGAGTGCGTGATAAGCCATGTTTCCGTAGTCGCGCAGGCACCGGTAACAAGAGGAATCGCACGCGTCCGCATGGGATGGTGCTTCTAGGTCCTCTAGGTAAGACTGGATCGCGCTGAAGAACGTGGGTAAGAATTCCTCTGAGCCAAGATGTGTGCTGAACCCTGCGCCATTTTCCAAGGTGTCTGCTAAGAAAGCGAAGGTAGCCGGTTCTCCTCTCGTTATGCCCGCGTAGATGCCGGCGGCGAGCTCGAGTGGCTGAATGTCCAAAGCAGTTGCCGCGACTGTGCGAAGGAGAAACGCCAGGGAGTACCAAGCCGCGCGGCGACTTTCTGTGACTTCGGCAGCCCCATACGGCTGCCGGGCATCGAAGGAAAGGTTTAGGCGTAGCCCTTTGAGAGCCTTCGTTGGTGAGGAGGCGCCAACGAAAAGGAAATCAGTGTGCTGTATCGCGCCTAGAGCTACCTTGAACGGATCTCCGGTGGCGAATCGCTCGTCGACAAGGTTTGCGTCGATTGCGCGAGTCGAAACATATCCGCCCCATTCGGGTCCACCTGGGGCGGCGCGTCGCAGGGGGAATAGTTGCCCGGCGTTGTCGTTAATGATGTAGCGCGAGCCTGGCCCCGAATAAACAAGCGCTTCATTCGGAGCTTGCAATGCTAGCTTGTTGATTTCCGTCATCGCCCGGGCTGCCATCGCACGGGGGCTCCAAGAAAAGTTCCCGTCGAAGTCAGTCCCTTTCCCGCTGCGGAAACCCAAAGGCTCCCGCAATGGGATCGAATTGAAGGAGGAAGGGCCCGCTCCGCACCTGGGGCACGTCGCTATCGACTCTTCGGCGTGCGCTTCTCCAAGGTAGGAACAGGTCCGGCAGACCTGCAGCGACGATTCGGGCCCTAGAGGGTCTGAAAGAGGCTGCGGTCTTTTACCTTTTGGACTGAACGCGGTAATTCCAACCACCGGGTATACGGTACCGTCCCGGACGATCTCACTCATCGGCGAGAACTGACTTACGGCCATGCTTAGCTCCCGATCGACGACCCCCTTCGGCGGCCAGGGGTATGAAGCGACAGGCCGGTTAAGATAAAGGTACCGCACTGAAGTGGGGAATCCGAACATCGGCAACAGGCCACGCTCGGCTAGGAGT
This sequence comes from Dietzia sp. HMSC21D01, assembly GCF_001815995.1. NCBI lineage: Bacteria > Bacillati > Actinomycetota > Actinomycetes > Mycobacteriales > Dietziaceae > Dietzia > Dietzia sp. HMSC21D01. Next base: position 2,790 of record NZ_KV823796.1, read on the forward strand.
TGGCTGAGGTCCTCGTGTTTCTCTTGCTCGACGGCGATATCAATCTCCGCGATCAAGGAGCTCGCGATTCTTGAAGCGTGCGTTTCAGCCGATCTATCGAATGCCGTGTTGCCGGCAAGCGAGATCGCCGTCTTTCGGACTACATCGTCATTGTGTCGTAGCCATTCAGTCAGCTTAGGTCGGAGAACCGTCGCCCAGTCCGCCGTTCTCCCGAAGGCTCCGTGCACATTGTGAGTTGCAGCTATGTCGTCGTCCGACTTGGACAGATAATCCGCAGATGCTAACCGCAAGATTTCTGAGCGCAAAGACCGGTCGAAAATCTCAGGTCTGTTCAGTGCGAGATATGGCCGGGGTGTGGGCTCGTTTGTAATCCGATCGGGGCGTTCGAAGTAATATTCGTCGTGGCTTCGCCCACGGCAGACTGTCAGGGCGATTGCAACTGCGGACTTACGGCGCCCCGCTCGCCCAACGCGTTGCTGATAGTTGAATCGAGTTGGGGGCATGTTACCCAGGACCACGGCCGACAGTGCCCCAATATCAACGCCGGCCTCCATCGTGGTTGTGACTGATAGTAGGTCGACCGCGTCAGTGAGTACGTTCTCGCCGGATCCAAGAAACACGTCCTGGAACCGTGACTGTCGCGATTGTGCGTCGATGCGGTCGGTCTGCCCAGTTAGTTCCGCGGTGTTTAGCCGGAAGCTGCCACTATTTCTGGCCGCCTTCCAGGAGTAGTAGTCGCTCGACAAATCAACCGGAGTTGAGTCTACTGAAAGAGGAGTCGCGCACTTCGTACAGCGCCCGCTACCGATCGTTAGATGCTGGCGCTTGCACTTAGCGCAGACCCACGCTCGGCCGTTGCCCACCCGAATGGCGACCTTGGCTGGGTCGATGAGATATCCGGTGACTGCATCTCCGGCAACTTGAAATAGCTGGTCCCTCAATGCGTCGGCATCTGTTGACGTTGCTTCTGAGACGGCCTCCCAGTACTTCCGCAGGCGTGGCGGCGGGTCGTCGCGGCTCGTTCTCATGCCGGTGAAACGACGCTGATCAGCGAGGATGCGTAGCGCGGCCCGGGTCTGACCCATCGAGGTCCCAGTAGAAGCATCGGCCGGGGCGCGGTCCGTGACTAGTCCCAACCAACCTAAACCGAGAGACTCGAAGTCTCTGCCTCCACCGGAAAAAAGACCCTCCAGTATTTCGCTCTCTAGAGAGGCGTTGATCTCGTGGAGGAGCGATTTTTGCGGGTCGGAGAGACCACTCCTCGGCGTCGGGGGAGTTGTATCCCAGTCGTAGAGCTCCGCCCAAGGCACTGACGGTTTTTCGAAAGTCCTCCGAAGCCCGGCGTGCGGCCCTCCCGGGTTTATTCCCATGGTTAACAGGTCGTGAGAGACATCGACGGCAAGCTCTTTAATTGACGGCGGAGAAGATAGTTTCTGTTTCAGAATCTCGACCGTCGAGGCGTCGGCGTCGGACGCTCCGGACCACACGAGCATCAACTCCGAGAAGACAGCTTGATTCCGGGCACGCAGACGCCTGATAGCGGCAACGGATTCGCTGCTTTGTTGTGCGTCCCGGAGGTGTGCTTCAGCGAGCATCAAGTCGCTTGCCGAATCGCCGATTTTGGTAAGACGTCGGAAAAGCAGCTGACGGATCAGGTCCTGATAGTGTCGTAGGCCAAGACCTGCCGACAACTTGGCCGCATCCTGACGGCTGTCAGTGAATACAATTATTTTGCGCTCGGCCTCGTCCAGGTCGTTGGCGAGCTCGGTGGTAAGGACTTGGTTAATCTTCTCGAAGCCGGTGCGCATTTGCCGTATGGGGGAGCGTTGAGTCGCAGGGTCAGTGGCGGGCAATCGGCCATTGCGCCCGAACCGGATCTCCCAGTCGTCACCACAGTTTGGACATTGTGTGGGGAACGGGCTGACTGATTCAGGCGACCGCCGGTATTCTCCGTTCTTGTTGCTCCGAGCAATACGAGCGTGGAAGCTCCAACCGGTGAATCCGGGCACGGTGTTTCGCAGCTCGCCCGCGATAGGATCGAGGCGGCTCTTGCGAAACGCGTATGCGACAGCACCCTTATCGCGTTCCCAAGTGGCAGAATCCAGATTAGCGAGAGAGACCGATGGCCGCGGCCAGTAAACCAGATAGTTATCCGCGGTCCGCTGCAAACCCACTTGGTCAGGGAGTTTTGCGAGCTCAGGAATGTCTGCCAACAGCATGGTCTTTACGGAGGCCTTCTGGAGCTCGCCTTCCGGAGCGAATCCGCCAAGGAAAACGTCTCCGCAGTTCTGGCAGTAGAGCAGCTCGAGTACTCGGGCGCCGCAGTCACACCGTGTCGCCGGCTCGGAGTAGAGTCTGCCGACGGTCCGATCCTGCTGGGGGTCGATGACCTCACTGCAAGCGGGATCCGAGCAAGCCCACATCCCAACGACGTTGCGGAAGAACATGTGTGCTCGGAGCTTTGGATCGGAGGGCTTCGGGTTACGCGAGAGGCCAGCCAAGATGTTGGAAACGGCGGCCTCGGCAATCGGTTTGCTTGCTCGAGGGAATATCTCGGTCGCGATGTCGGAAAGGGTCTTTGCCTTGCCATCACCGTTTCCGTAAAGGACGCTTCGGAGTTCCTGGACGACGCCTCCATCCCGGGCTGCCGATGCGGCTTTCGTGGGGTCGACCTCGCACAGTGAGCTGGGATCAATCGATAGCGGGGAGTCTGGGCGAGTAGGAGCAACTGTCGTCCCGGAGACGAACGAGAACGAACCGGGGGACGCGTCAAAGAACTGGTGGAGATAGTCTCCATCGCGTTCGGGTTCCAATGAAGCGGAGGCTGAGAGCACCCGGAACTGTTCGGGGCGAGTGTCTAGTCCGAGGCGACGCTTGAGAACACGCAGTAGGTAAGCCACTTCGGTCCCCGATGTCCCACGGTACGTGTGGAGCTCGTCGACCACCAGTGTGAAGACGTTTGCGGGATTTTCCAGCCAACGGCGAGTGGAGTCGAAGAAATGCCCGTCCCGTTCCCGCAGGAGCATCACGTTCAGCATCGAGTAGTTAGTGATGAGTATATCGGGCGGATAGTCGAGCATATCCCATCGCGAGGGAAGCTCGGCGCCGTCGAGTCTGGGAACGAAAAATCTTAGGTCGTCGTCTTTTTTCAGCGCGGCGACTTCGCGTGCCCGGACGCCTCGGTTCTCAGTCTCTCTCAAATACCTGCGTAACTCTCCGAGGGCCAGCGTGTTAGTTCTAGAGCCGGTTACAGGCGTTGCGCCGGTGTAGCGGCCGAAGTAGAACCGGTGGCCACGGCGATTCTTGTCGAGCCAGTCTCGAACACTCTCGTTGTCTAATGCACGGCGCAGACGGATGAGCTGGTCATCGACGAGCGCGTTCATCGGGTAGAGAATCAGCGCGCGCACCGCGGCCTCTCGCCCAGCTTCGCCACTGCGCTGCGCCTTAAACGGAGCCCGATCACTGGTCCACCATGCGTTTGGTGCAGCACCGTTCCCGTGCCAGGTGCGTGATTCACTTAGTAGCGAAGACAGGACAGGCAGAAGAAAGGACTCAGTCTTACCTGATCCGGTCCCGGCAGTGATGACCATGTTGCGCCCTCGTGCGACGCCTGCCGCCAGCGCCTCTTCTTGGTGCTTATAGAGACTGGGGACTCCTTGTAGTAGTCCTAATTCTGCGAAGGTGGCTAGGTCAGGGTCAGCGTTGCTTGCGGCGACTGACTCGACCAGTGATCGTTCCGAGCCCGCATACTCCGGTCGTAGCTCCAGAAGGGGCTTTCTATAGACCCCGCCGTCCCGATCGAGCAATGCCCGACGCTCAGCCTGCAGCCGTTCGTCGGCGAGGCCAAAAGGGGTATCATAATAGCGAAAGTAAGCGTCCCGAAGATGTTCGAATGTTTGGATTGCGTCGAGATTTCCCATAGTAGGCTCCAAACTGCTTTCTATCGTAAGACTTGGAACTTCTGTTTCAGCGAACTGGCGACCAGACTAGCGACGTCGCGTGGAACGTTGTCATAGACGGACGATTCTGTCTCGCCATCGTAACGTGCAGCAAAGCCACTGCAGAGCGAGAGCGCACGCGCTTGGAGGATTGGGAGCGGAGCGTGCCGATATATCGATACAGTGCCGATTGACGGTCGAGTGCTTGAATCTGGCTTCCAACGGAAAACGTGCTCATTCCTGCGTGCGAGTTCCTCGTAGACGCCGTCCAGGAAGTTGCTCCGATACCATGCGCCGTCCCGACGCATCGTGTAGTGCCAACGACCGCTGTGATGTTCTCGATACAACCCGTCTGGTTTGTTCGGTTCCCGGGCGGGTACGCGGCTCCAGTGCTGTGGTTTGGTCTTGGTAAGTTTCTCAAGTAACGAGTCCCGCGCGGGAGGTGCTGCCGAAGCTGGTGGTGCTGATGCTTGCAGCATCCTCGCGATTTCCCGCCCCGCGCAGCTCACATAGGACGCCCCCAGGGCGCGCGCGGCGTCTTTCAGATCCCAGATGTGCTCGTATGGCACTAGCAGGGTTTCCGGGGCAGGTATGCCCTTTGCTGAGTAAGACCTGTTGGCTCGCTCGACGTAGACGTCGGAGCTGTCGATCGCTCGGATGAGGCGGGGCCGACGCGATCCCACCAATATGGCAAGACCGTCTGCAAGTGGCAGGTTAGTGATTACGGGTGGAGTAACCGACCAAACGTTTCTCCTCCAGTCAACCTCGCAGTGCCCTAGGGATGCGAGATCGTTCAAAAACCATGCGGGCGCGTTCTCATGGATATCTAGATCCTCGGACCTGGCGAGCCATGATGCCTTGGCGCGGAAGTCAGAGATCGACCCTGTGCCGACCTCGCTCATCCAGGATAGTAGAAGATCGCCGATCACTTAGTCTCCGGTCGCTATTTGTAGTTGATACCGCCAGAGTCTATAACCGTTCTCGCTCGCGCACGCTCGTTTCCATGCCCCTGGCACGTCGAACGCAGACTCGTATTCACCCGGTTCATCGCCTCCTATCTCGATCAACCTCCATCTTTGGCCGCGGCGTTGTGCGAGGTACCGGGCGCTCTCTGAAACTTCGAGTTCGAAGTACGGGGAATGTATCTTAGTAGTCAGAGTTTGGATAAACTTCGGGACCTGGGGCTCGGCTATTTTCTGGGCTGCCCCGTCCTCATGAAGGATGTAAGACTCGTCTCGCCCGCGTCGGCCGAGTACAGTTGCCTCCGCTCTGCCCTCTCTGGCGCGTGCGCCTACTAGTGCAATTTGCTCTCTGTCTTCGCAAATTTGTAGCTTGTCCGTCCAGCCGAGCCGACCCATGCCAACCGGAGGTTCGGGATTTGGGTCTTCCTCGAGAGTTGTAAAGCTGAGTTCCTGTCCGTCAACGGTGATTCGGTGGAGACCTGATCGGCTGGCGAAGCGCCTCAGTTCGAGCGGGAAGCCATTGGCGCAGAGAACTTGGCCGACGCCATCGAATGTGACGGTTACGCGGTGTGGCTGCGTGCCTGAGGGCAGGAGAAGGTCCGGTTCTCCACCTCTCATGTAGTGATTGGTAGAAAGGTTAGAAGCAAGAGGGAGCCCGCGGGTCAGTCGTGCGCGGGGAGCGATGACCGGCGCCACGCCGACTCGCCGCAGGGAGGGCATCCGAGCCAGTGCTTTCGCCAGCTTGTCTCCGTCGTCGAATCGCACGTCTTGGTACAGGGCGTAATTTTCTATCAAGGCAGCCTTGCGTTGGCGGACTCGGCGCCAACCGATGTTCGCCGCCTCGTTGAGAAATTCCTCGAAGCGGTCTTTCTCCCCTGAATGCACGGCGACGATGTGTTCTTCGAACGGAGCGATCCCATCGGCCGATGACCAGGTGCCGGTCTGGGGGTCTGGTCGAAAGAAGATGACTGGCGACGGTGCGTACTCTGCGGTGAATGTCGCGCCTACGAGTTTCAACCCGTTTACTGCCGCGTGCGGCACCCTAAGTGACGTGTCCTCGTAGGCGTAGTAGTTGTACCCATCCAGCGCAGTGAGCTCGAGAGGCTCGGTCTGGTCCGGGATGGTGAGGGTAAGCTGCGCGGGTCCGCCTGGGGGGACAGGAAAAAGTAAGTTGGTGGCCCAGGTCTCAAGGTCTAGACCAATCCGGATGGCGATTCGGGGGTGACCTTCTGCTGTTAGAACCTGCCCGTCCCAAGCCTGTGCGTGGGCCTCGACTACGTGTGTGAGAAGTGCCCGGAGGTCAGGGTCATCGAGCCCGTTCATGAACGCTTCGCTCAGTCGGTTGCGTTCTGCCGTGGTCCAAATATGTAGGGCGCCGAGGAGTGCCTCAGGGCCTGGGGGATTCCCGACAGGAAAGTCGAAGTCATGGAAGAACCGAGTGAGCTTAACGCGGTCGGACTGCCTAATTAGTGCTTGAGATAGCGGATAGCCTATCCGTTGAAGTCGTGGGTGTTCCCGAATCGTAGAGAACCCTATGGCGCCGCCTTGGCTTTCGATCCAGTGGTGAAGCCCGCGCCACATATCTACGACGTCGAGAAAGGCGCCGCTCTCACGAAGCGAACGTCTCGTTTTTTCTATTTCGCGAGAGTCTCCTTCGGGTGAGAGTATCTCCGCAAGCCGGAGGTAGTAATTCGTGGATCGTGTGTTCGCGCCCGATCGCATTCGTGTTGCCGCGAGTACTGAGATGGAAATGACAGGTAGGACTGGCGGCGCCTGCGAGCGTGTTCCTTGCTCCCATCGTTTGTACTCGGCAGTGATAGGGGCAAACATCGATTTGCCGCCTGCGGTGTGAAGCCGCGCGGTCACGGAGAGGGCGAGGTCGTGCGACGCCTGGCTCGCTTCCGGGGCGAGATTGGCCAAGACGCTATCGTCCACGAAAAACACAGTTGGCCCATCGTGGGGCTTTAGGAACTCGTCGGCGAGCCGACTTTGCCACTTGTCGTACCCGGTAGTCACTTCTTGGAGGCCACTTTGCGGAGGGGGCCGTAATGGCGCGGGCTGAATGTGATGGTGTCTCGCACGTGGTCATCTTAGCGGCTACAACTTGTGCGCTTGTAACGCTTTGGTCATCCTCTCTAGCTTGCTGGTGTGACGCTGTCGCTTCGACTTGGTCACTCTTGATGCGGGACAATTCGATTGGTTGAGGCGGTAAGTGTCGGCGGCTTTTCAGGTGTCTGGGTCTTGTGTCGAGAACGCTGGTGAGTGGGGCATCCGCACGAGGCCAGGAACTGCTGCCCGGCCTCATGCTGGTCACACCGTGGTCGGCGGGTGGGTCCTGTGCTGAGGTGGCATCCGCGCGGTAGACGAGTGGCTGCAGGCTCTACCGCGCCACATCGCCCCAGTCGGTGAACCCTGACGGGTCGTGGCGGCCCAGGTTCGCATGTTCGAACAGGCCCCAGCCCACGTCGCCGTTGCAGGTCGCGCGGGCCACGTGATCGACGGTGTTGAAGGGCAACATCGCGACCACATCGGGAGAAGTCATGTCGTAGCTGACCGACTCGCTCCACTCGCGGCCTATCCAGCAGCCGTGCGACCACGCCGGGTCGCCGACGTAGCCCGAGCCCATGCTCAGAGGGACGCCGCCGAGGGTCTCGACCTCCAGTAGCAGCGGCTCGCCGCCGGGCGTGGTGAGGTGCAGTCGCGCGCAGTCGGGGTGACGTGTGCCGCTGCGGTAGTCGACCTCCATCCGCGGCCAGCCCAGTTGCTCGATCCGCCCGTCGGCGAACACCCGACTCGCGTGGTTGAGCGTCCGGTGGCCGTCGGGGCTCTCCTGCAGGATCACGACCATCGCGTAGTCGTCGAAGCGCAGCGGAACGTAGGTCCACCAGAAACCCTCGCGCGGCTCGGCCGCCCACCGGCCGGCGGGATCCGACTCACCGCTCGGCCGGATGCCCCACGAGCGGTCCCGCGTCCCCAGCCACACATCGGGATCCACGGCGAAGTCGCGCCCGTCGACCGAGAGCGTGCCCGACCAGCTGCCCACCTGCGCGAACCGGCTCGCATCGAGCATCGCGCGGGTGCCCTCGAGCAGCACGTGCCGGTCCTCGAGCACCGCGTCGAACGACCCCTCCCACGTCATGTCCACCGACAGGTCCGGGTGCTCGCACACCAGCCGCAGGGTGCGCAGCGGCTCGATCACCTCGATCCGGAATCCTCCCACTGCGGGCGCGAGCGACCGGGAGTCGAGGGCGTCGGAGAATCGCACCGACCGCTGGGTGTCGCCGTGGCGGACCGTGACGAACGCGTCCACGACCGCGAGATTGGGATACACACCGAACCCCGTCACGAGGAACACGTCACCGGTGCAGTCGTGCGCGTTGAAGTAGTAGCGGTCGTAGAAGTTCCGGTCGCTCGTGCCCACCTGAGCCATGGGCAGCGGCGTCTGGTGGACGGGGAACTCATCGAGCGGCGTCGGCTTCATCGGCAGGCCTGTCGGGTCAGGAAGGTGATTCCACTCTGGCGCAGAGAGCCGTTGAATGTCACCGCTTCGTACGTAGTCCCGGCATGGGTGCGCGGGAAGTGAGTCCGCCGTCGTCGCGCTAACAGGGGCGACATCCCGGCAGCCACCTGGGAGCAGTACGGCCGCAACCCGACTCCTGTCGTACCGGCGATGCATACTGAGGGCACGTAGGAGAGGAGGGGGAGGTAAGCCATGACCATTGTGTTCGAAAACCCAACTGAGCCGGAGCTTCGCGAGAAGGAGCGGCTCGCGCTCGCACGGGTCGGCCACAGCTACGAGGAGCTGGCCAAGCTCGCCGAACAGTACCTCTTGACCGACGAAGAGCGGGAAGTCTGGGACGAAGTCAAGACGATTCGTTTCCTCTTATGGGATGACTGACGACTCCGGAAGCGATTTCGGTGAAGACGAAAAGCGCGACGCAGACCTTCAACGCGATGTAAGCGACTTCGCGGTGAAGTGCAGTAGCCGCATCGAATCGACGTTGGCCGGCGCCCGATCTGAAGAGCCGTTGAGTTGATATGCGCAAGCGACCGATCTTGCGGATGGAGTATCTGCGCGAGCCGGTGCACGTACCGTCTTCTCACATTCACATACACGCGCAGAGTGGGCCACTAACGCTGTTCCTTGCCAAGACGGGTCACAAGACTCCGGCTGCTGTCGAGTCTCTCCACATCCCGACCGGCGGAGAGCGCTTCCGGCCTTGCGTCGAGGACTTCTTGGAGTTCCTGATCGCCGAATGCGGCGTTGAAGGAAGTGGTGACTGGAGAGAACAGATTGACCAAGGGCGAGCTGAATGGAGGGACTATCAAGCCCGCTCGGTCATACGCGAGCGGCCAGAGGTGGCAGCAGAAGTCCTTCGAGAGCTGGGAGCGAAAGTTGAGCTTCCGGAAGACGGACTTCAGCAGTCACCGCGAAACGCCTTCTGAGTGCGGTCAGCCGGCGATCAGGCGGGCGAGCATGGGGTGGTGGAGGACGTACTCGTCCGGGTGGGCGGGGGCCTCCTGCTCACCGAAGTGGATACGACGACGAGTGATCCGCGACAGGATGATGGCCTGCCGCAGCCCGGCGTAGACGTAATAGAACGGCAGGTCCCGGACGGTGGAGCCGGTCAGCTGCTCGTACTGCTCCACGACCTCGGAGTGGTCGAACACTTCCGGGATCCCGGGGAAGCCGAAGGTCTCCGCGAGGTCCTGGAACAGGTCGTGGAAGTACAGGAACCAGCCCAGGTCCACCTCGGCCGGCGCGATGGCCGTCATCTCCCAGTCCAAGACGGCGGTCGGGGTGGTGCCCTCGTAGAGGATGTTGCCGATGCGGGCGTCGCCCCAGCTCAGCACGTCGGGACCGGTCTCGGCGGGCCAATGCTCATCGATCCAGTCGAAGGCGCGCTCGATGAGAGGGACCCGCAGCCCGTCCTCGCGGGTCGTCCACTCGTAGTAGGCGCGCTGCTCGTCGACGTGGGCGCGCAGGGCGCTCACGCCGGGCGCCGGGACCAGCGCCGGCAGGAGGTCGGCGGGCGCGGGGATGCGGTGGATCTCTGCGAGGACCGCCACGGACGCGCGCTGGAGCTCGGCCCGCTGCTCGGGGGTCATCTCGAGTAGCCAGCCGTCGAAGACGTACGGGGGATTGTCGACCGGCGCCTGACCGGAGGCGCGGTCCATCACCAGGAACGGCGCTCCGAGCACGGCCGGATCCTGCTCCAGCCAGCGCACTCGCGGCACCGGCAGATCGGTGGCCTCGCCGACCGCCCGCATCACGTCGAACTGCTTTTGCAGGTCATAGACCTGACTTCCACAAGTTTTAGTGTCAC
>NZ_KV823797.1:0-521 GCF_001815995.1 Dietzia sp. HMSC21D01
CGTCCGGTCGCGAGACGGGCCCGGACGAGATCGTGCTGGCGGACCAGGACGGCACCGGCTGGCTGCTCCGCGACGGCACCCGCGCGCGCATCGACCTCGGGGACGGCGACCTGCTGGAGATCCTCGGCCTCGGCGGGGTCGACCCGCGTCCGGTCACGGCGGCCCTGGTGGACCCGCTGCCGGAGGTGGACCCGGTGCGCCGGCCGGTGATCGAGATGGCGGGCGAACCGGTCGACTACGGACTCCACGGGCTGCGGATCGGCCAGGTGTTCACCGTGGACACGGCCACGGGGACGCGGACCCACGTCGCGCTGGCCGACGGTGTGCAGGAGGTCGGACCGGTCCTCGCCGACGTGATCCGGTCCACCGCGACGGTCGGGACGGTCGCGCAGGTGCCGCCGGACCGGATGGGCGTGCCGCGGTCGGTGGCGCTGGACGTGGAGGCCTTCCCCGGCGAGCGCCCGACGGTGCTGGAGACGTCCGCCTCGCCGGTGATGTGCGTGCGCGACGCGGGCGGGCCG
>NZ_KV823798.1:0-648 GCF_001815995.1 Dietzia sp. HMSC21D01
CCCGGTCCGGGGCCGCCGATGAGGTCGTCGTCCACGAGCCCGACGATTCCGGGCCCGGCGGCGTCCCCACCTCGGGCGCCGCGTGGGTCGCGGGCGGCATGCTCGCCCCGTTCAGCGAGGCGTGGCCGGGGGAGGAGGCGGTGTTCGCGCTCGGCGTGGACTCGCTCCGGAGGTGGCCGGGCTTCCTCGACGCGCTCGCCCCCCACGTCCCACCCGGTCCGCCCGTCCGCACGGCCGGGTACACGCACATGCTGGCGGTCGACGAGGCCGACGCCCGGGACCTCGACATGGCCATGGAGTGGGCGGCCAGCCAGCCCGACCCGACACGGGGCACCGACCCGGCCGGCACCAACGGCGGCGTCACCGAGGCCGATCTGCGTCGCGTGACCCGCCGCGAGCTCCGGGAGGCCGAGCCGTCCCTGGCCCGGGTCGCCCGCGCCGCCTACCGGATGGACTCCGAGGGCGCCGTCGACAACCGGGTCCTGCTCGCCGCCCTCACCCGTGCCTGTCGCGCCGAGGGAGTGACGTGGGTGCGCGGCGCCGTCGCCTCTCTCGACGACCTCGACGCGGACCGCGTCGTCCTCGCCGCGGGCACCGGCTCCGCCGACCTGGCGGGCCTGCCCGTGCGCCCGGTCAAGGGCGAGGTCC
>NZ_KV823799.1:0-690 GCF_001815995.1 Dietzia sp. HMSC21D01
CAGCGCCCGCATGTCGCCCGCCACGTAGCCGGGCGTGCGATCGGCGACGGCGGACAGGTCGAGGTCCGCGGCGGGCACGTCCCGCAGCATGACCGCCAGCAGGGCGGCGCGGTCGGCGGCGTCGGGCAGCGGTAGGTCCAGGACGCGGTCGCACACGTCGGGATCGCGCAGTCGGGGGTCGGCGTCCTCCGGCCGGACGCACGTCGCGACCAGCGCCGCACCCGGGGCCGCGACCACCGACCTCAACCGGTCCAGGACCAGGGTGGAGACCGGCTCGGACTCGGCCGGCAGCAGCGCGTCGACGTCGGTCACCAGCAGGATCCCGCCGTGTTCACGCGTGCGCTCGGCGGCCGCCCGCACCGCCTCCAACCGCGACGCCGGGTCGAGGGAGCCGACCGACGGCCCGTCGATCACCTCGAGACGCCGGGCGCCCGCGACCGACCGCACGAGCGTCGCCTTGCCGACCCCCGGCGGCCCCGCCACCAGCACCCCGAGGTGCGGCGACGCGCCGAGCGTCCGCAGCAGTTCCGACCGGTCCAGCGCGAGCGAGAGCCACTGCTCCAGCACCTCGGCCTGGTCGCCCACGCCCACGAGATCCTCGCGCGCGACGGCCGAGATGGCCGAACCGTCGGCCCCACCCGCGCTCCCGGCACCCGCGGTCGGCCCGGCGGCCGCGGTCCCGGACGACCC
>NZ_KV823800.1:0-984 GCF_001815995.1 Dietzia sp. HMSC21D01
GGCGACCCGCGTGGCCAAGCAGCTGCGCGCCGGCGCGCAGCTACCGGTCTCCGCCGAGGGCTCGGCCGACGGGCTGGCGCGGCAGGCCGCGTTCACCGTGCAGGGGGTGCGCGTGGCCGTCTGTCCCGACACCGGGACGGTGAAGGTCCTGCACAGCGTCCACGCCGTCGACGCGGGGCGGGTCCTCAACCCGCAGCAGCTGCGGGGACAGGTCGAGGGCGGCGTCGCGCAGGCGCTGGGCGCGGCGCTGTACGAGCAGGTCATGCTCGACGAGTCCGGCGCGGTCGCCAACGGGACCCTGCGGCACTACCACCCGCCGCGGATGGGCGACGTGCCGCGCACCGAGGTGTTCTTCGCCGACACCGTCGAGTCCCGGGGCGTGCTGGGCGCCAAGTCGATGTCCGAGGCGCCGTACTGCCCGGTCGCCGCCGCGGTGGGGATCGCGGTGCGGCGGGCCACCGGCGTGCGCCAGGACCTCATCCCGCTGACGCCCGACCGGGTGTGGATGCGGTCGTTCGCACCGGTCGGGTCCCCCGAGACGGCCGGGGTCAGCGCGTGAGCGCCCGCGTTCTCCGGGTGACCGGGGCGTCGGCCGTGTGGTCCCCGGACCGCGCCGGCATCGATCCCGTGATGATCGAGTGCGTGGACGGGCGGGTCGCGGGCCCCGGCCCCGACGGCTCGGCTGCGGCCGTCCCCGCCGACGGCTCTGTCGAGACCCTCGACGCCGCCGGCGGCGTGGTCACCCCGGGCCTGGTCAACGCCCACCATCACCTGCTGCAGAGCGCGTTCCGCACCCTGCCCGGTACGCGCGGCGTGGAGATGGCGATGTGGCTGGCCCGGATGCGCGAGGCCTATGTGGCGGCGCGGGTCGACCCGGAGCTGGTGGAGGCGGCCGCCCGCGTGGCGCTGGCCGAGTCGCTGCTGTGCGGCGTCACCACCGTGGCCGACCACCACCTCACGTGGCCGGCCGGCGCCGACCCGGTG
>NZ_KV823801.1:0-16808 GCF_001815995.1 Dietzia sp. HMSC21D01
GAGCATCACGGCGTAGCTCATCGCGTCCGGCCGGCGTCAGCGGCTGGCCCAGCGGAGGAAGTCAGCGACCGGGATGACCGGCGTACCCCACCGCTGGGCGGCCCGCGACTTGGTCGACTGGCTGCCCGGTTCGGCGATCACCAGCGCGTCGCAGCGGGACTTGGTCACCGTGGACACCGGCTCGAGGCCGCGTCGGCGAGCCATGCCCTCCATCTCGCTCCGAGCCACCACCGTGCCGTCCCTGTCGAGGGCGCTACCGCTGAAACACACGCGCGTCCCGGGCCGCAGCACCTCGGACACGTCGACCGCCGGCGCGGCCTCCAGCCCGCGCGTGAGATCCGAGCCCACCACCTCGGAGGCCAGCCGAAGCCTGTCGAGCAGTGCAGCGGTCATCGGCACCCGCTGCGCGGCGCGACGGATCTGGTCGGCCACGAGCCCGCGCGCCCCGACCACGAGGTCGCGGTCTCCGGCGGTGATCACCTCGTCGTCGTCCTCGTCGTCGTCCTCAACGTCGCCGCCGCCGTCCTCAGGGTGACCACCGCGGTGCGGTGGGTCGAGTAGTGCCGCCGACACCTCCGCGCTGATGCGCAGCATCGCCGACAACTGGGGGAGTGACGCCGGGGAAGGTGGGTGGACGTCGCCGTCGCGGGTGAGAAGGTACCCGCCCCGCGCCGGCTCCGCCGGACCCACCGCGCCCGGGCCGGCCTCGTCGCCGTGCGGGTCGACCCGCTGCGACCGGGCGCCGACCACATCGAACACCCCTGCGCCGGTCTCGTCGAGCCACAGCCGGTCCCGGGCCTCGAGCGCGATCCGCGCACGGCGGATCGCCGAGCCGGCGCGATGCCGGGCACGCTCGCCGGGGATGAGCGCGGCGGAGGGGATGTTCACCCCGAGCGGCATCGCCACCGGGCTGCCCAGACGCTCGAGCTCGGCGACGAGACACTCGAGCGTCGCGTCCAGGTTCACACCTATCGGCGTGTAGCCGTCCACGAGCGGCGCGATCATCGCCCACGCCTCGGGCAACGTCGGCGCGAGCAGCACGTCGGAGGCGGAGATCCCGAAGTCCGCCCGCGCCTGCCCCAGATCGCGCTGGGGATTGACCAGCGTGGTCACCGCGCTACCGTCCGGGAACGCCACCGCGAGTTCCACGGGCCGCGGACGGGAACGGGCGCTGTCGCCCCCGACGGTGAGCGCCGCGACGGCACAGTAGCGGTGGCCGCGTACATCTCCCTCGGATTCGCGGAGGAACCGGAGGATCCGGCGGTCGGTTCCGAGGTCCCCCGGCCTGACCGGGCGGGTGAGGACGAGACCGTCCAGGGACCGCGACCGGCTCAACGCGACGTACAACTGGCCGGGCGCGAAGGTGCCGCCGCCGAGGTCCACGATGAGCCTGTCCAGCGTCTGACCCTGGCTCTTGTGGATGGTGATCGCCCAGGCGAGGGTGAAGGGGAACTGGCTGAAGGAGCCGACGACCTCGTGGCGCACCGCGCCGTCGGAGGCGTCGGGGCGGGCCACGTCCCAGGTGTGCGGGGCGACCTCGGCGACCTCGCCACCGGGGAATCCGACGACGACGACGGGTCCGTCCTCGCCCCGCCCCTCCCGTCTCCCGGGCGACGCGTCGAGCACCCTCCCGATGGAGCCGTTGACCCAGCGATCCACCGGGTCGTTGGTGAGCATCATGACCTGGGCACCGACCTTGAACACGAGCTTCGCCTCGGTCGGGGGCTCGAACCCGGTGAGGTCCCCGGTGACGGCCGCCTCCATCGTCAGCTCCGCCCCGGGGAGACGGTCGAGACGTCGACGATTGTGGGCGGCGGCCATCCGGTTGGTGGTGGTCAGCGTCAGCCACGGTTCGTCATCCGGCGGCTCGAACCCCGGGTCGGTCCGTGAGTTGAGCCGCTCGAGTGCGGCACCGGCGAGCGTGCTCTCGCGGATCGAGTTGAGGATGGCGGTCAGCTCCGGGTCGCCGGACTGCCGGAAGACGTGGGTGAGATCGACGGTGGGGAAGCGGTCGCGGTCGAAGCGCTCGGCGGAGAAGAAGTAGGGGGTCGTGAACGTCGCGTCGAAGTCGGGTCCTTCCGCCTCGGTGACGACCGGCGGGAGTTGGAAGAGGTCGCCCACCAGGACGAGCTGGACGCCGCCGAACGGCATCGTGGGATCCGGACCGAAGCGCTCGAGCGCGATCGCCATCATGTCGAACAGGTCGGCGCGGATCATCGACGCCTCGTCCACGATCAGCGTGCGGACGCCGGCGAGGGCCCCGGCGAAACGCCCCGGGCGATACGAGGCACTGCGGACGTGGTCGACGGTGGACCCGGGGTGAAAGCCGAACAGTCGGTGGATCGTGTAGCCGCCCACGTTGAGTGCGGCGATGCCGGTCGGGGCGGCGACCAGGGTGGGGCGGCGCGTCTCCGACAGGAAGCGACGGATGAGGGTCGACTTGCCGGTGCCCGCCTTGCCCGTGAGGAAGAGGTCGTGTCCGCCGTGGAGGAGGTCGAGGGCCTGGTCGAACTCCTCGGTGAGCACGATCGAACCGTCCGCGCCGGACGCGTGTGACTGCTCGTTCATGACCGCCTCACGGGTCGAGGGTGGGGTGGACGACGACCGCGGGCCGGACCTCCTCTGAGAAGGAGATCCGGCCCGCGGTGGGTGCTGTCGGGGATCAGTGCTCGTCGTCGCGACGAGTACGGTTCTCCTCCTGCAGCGTCGTGAGCATCGAGTGCTCGCGGTGGTGCTTGTCGTGCTCGGCCTCGTCGAGCAGGCGCGCCTCCTCGACCGGGTCGGGGGTGAGCGCACCGCGCGGGGACCGACCCGCGACGCCGAGCTGGTTCATCTTGGTGGGCACCTTGGCGCCGGCGTACTCGAGCGGGACGGCGTGGCCGTGCTCGTCGATCTCGCCGAGGGGCTGGTGGACCTCGATGAACTCGCCCTGCGGCATCCGCATGATGATGCCGGTCTCGATGCCGTGCTCCAGCACCTCGCGGTCCGAGCGCTGGAGGCCCAGGCACAGACGGTAGGTGAAGAAGTACACCAGCGGCGGGAGCAGGATGAGCCCGATACGTCCGGCCCACGTCGTCGCGTTGAGCGAGATGGCGAAGTGGTACGCGATGAGGTCATTGGAACCCATCAGGACCAGGATCACGTAGAAGGTGATCGCCATCATGCCGGAGGCGGTACGAACCGGCACGTCACGCGGGCGCTGGAGCAGGTTGTGGTGCGCCTTGTCGCCCGTGATCTTGGCCTCGATCTGCGGGTACAGGAACATCAGCACGACCATGGCGCCGAGCATGACGGCCACCCAGGTGGTCGCCGGGATCGTGTAGGGGCCGAGGTAGAGCTCCCAGGCCGGCATCACACGAGCGCCGCCCTCGGTCCACAGCATGTACCAGTCGGGTTGCGAACCGGCGGAGATGTGCGACGGGTTATATGGCCCGAGATTCCATATCGCGTTGATCGTGAACAGGCCCGAGAAGAGCATGAGCATGCCGACGGTGATGGCACCGAACGCGATCGACTTGACGGCGAAGACCGGGAGGATCCGGACGCCGACGACGTTGTTCTCCGTGCGGCCGGGCCCGGGGAACTGCGTGTGCTTCTGGTACCACACCAGCGCGAGGTGAGCGGCGATCAGCGCGAGGATGATGGCCGGGATGATCAGCACGTGCAGAACGTAGAAGCGCGGGATCATGATCTCGCCGGGGAAGTCCCCGCCGAAGACCATCCAGTGCATCCAGGTACCGATCACGGGCAGACCCACGATGATCGCGGAGGTGATGCGGAGGCCGGTGCCCGAGAGCACGTCGTCCGGCAGGCCGTAGCCGAGGAAGCCCTCGACGATGCCCAGGAGCAGCAGCACGCAACCGATGGTCCAGTTGGCCTCACGCGGGCGACGGAACGCGCCGGTGAAGAAGATGCGGATCATGTGGACGACCATCGACGCCACGAACAGCAGGGCCGCCCAGTGGTGGATCTGCCGCACGAAGAGTCCGCCACGCACCTCGAACGAGATGTCCAACGCGGTCTCGTAGGCACGAGACATCTCGATGCCGTTGAGCGGTGCGTACGCACCCTGGTAGATCACCTTCGACATGGAGGGGTCGAAGAAGAGGGTGAGGTAGACACCCGAGATCAGCAGGATGATGAAGCTGTACAGGGCGATCTCGCCCAGCAGGAAGGACCAGTGGGTCGGGAAGACCTTGTTGATCTGCCGGCGCAGGCCCTTGGCCATGGTGTACCGCGCGTCGAGGCCGTCGCCCAGGGACGCGAGTCTTGTGTTAGTGCTCATGAACGACGCTCCCAGAAGGCGGGTCCGACCGGCTCGACGAAGTCACCGTTGGCGACGAGGTAACCCTCGCTGTCCACGGCGATGGGCAGCTGCGGAAGCGCGCGGGCGGCGGGGCCGAAGACCGGCTTCGCGTACTCGAGCGCGTCGAACTGCGACTGATGGCACGGGCAGAGGAATCGATGGGTCTGCTGCTCGTACAGCGAGGTGGGGCAGCCGAGGTGGGTGCAGATCTTCGAGTAGGCGTAGAGGTCGCCGTAGTTGAAGTTCTCCTGACCCTTGCGCTTGGTGACGCGGGCTGCGTCCTCGGGACGGAAGCGGATCAGCATGACCGAGTTACGCGAACCGTGGATCGAGTGCATGTGCTCCTCGAAGTTGCCCAGGGCGCTCTCGGGCAGCGGGAAGACGGACTCGAGGCCACCGGCGGCGAGGTCGTCGACACGGATGCGCTCCAGGCGGCCCTCACCGGCGGGCGGATGCCCGTCGGGGTAGACCTTGCCGGTGTCGCGGCCGAGGTACACCTTCTCCGGCGGCAGGCCGTCGGGGCGGTTCTCGGAGGCGAGGGTCCAGCCGGTGGTGTGGAGGGTGCCGTCACCGGAGAGGGTCATCTCTCCGCGCTTCCACGGGTTCTTGATCATGCCGCCGAGGGGCAGGATCGCGGACAGGCCGATGAGACCGACGCTCGCGCCGAGGAAGCCGCCCATGACCTTGCGGCGGCCGAGGGTGGAGGTCTTCCACGAGTCGTTGAGCTCGGCGACGATCGTGCGACGGTCCAGCTCGTCCGAGGGACCGTCGTGCCGCGTCTGGACCGAGATCTCCTCGGGGACGAACTTCTTGGTGAACTGCACGGCGCCGAAGCCCAGGAACAGGATCGACAGGCCGATCGTGCCGCCGAGCAGCGGCGTGTACGCCATGTACAGCCAGTAGCCGTCCTCACCCTCACCGCGGTACTCCCACGGCCAGAAGATGTAGACGACGGCGAAGGCGAGGGCGAACAGTGCCGACAGCGCGAACCAGGTGGTCACCGTGCGCGCGGCGCGCTTCTCCGCGCGGGTCGTCACGCCCTCGGGCCAGCGGCTCTCGCGGTGCCGGATCTCGACTTCGTCGAGCCGGGTGCCCAGCTCGACGAGCTCGGCCTCGCTCATGCGGTCCAGGTCCGCCGGTGACGGGTTCTTCGGGGTCTCACTCATGAACGGGATCCGATCCACAGGGTCGCACCGATGAGGGCGACGATGCCGACAAGCCAGATAGCCACGCCCTCGGTCACCGGGCCGAGACCGCCGAGGCCGTAGCCACCGGGCGAGACCTTGTTATCCGTGGCCTTGATGTAGGCGATGATGTCCTTCTTCTCGTCAGGCGTGAGCTGCCGGTCCGAGAACTTGGGCATGTTCTGCGGGCCGGTGAGCATGGCCTGGTAGATCTCCTGCTCGTTGGCAGGGTCCAGAACCGGCGCGTACTTACCGCCGGAGAGTGCTCCGCCGCGGCCGGTGAAGTTGTGACAGGACGCGCAGTTGAGCCGGAACAGCTCGGAACCGCGGGCGATCTCCTCGGCGCGGCTCTCGCCGGAGGCGCCGCGCAGCGACTCCTGCGCGATCGTGCCGTCGGCGTTGGTGATGATGCCCGGCCCGCCGCCGTGGAGGTCGACATAGGCCGCGAGCGCCATGATCTGCTGCTCGCTGTAGCGGGGCTTCTTGCGCTCGGCCTGCGCCTCGTTGTCCGCGGCCGGCATGCGGCCCGAGTGCACCTGGAAGTAGGTGGATCCCGCGCCGACACCGACGAGGGACGGGCCGCGGTCCTCGACACCCTGCAGATTCTGCCCGTGGCAGGTGATGCAGGCGACGTCGTAGATCGACTTGCCCTCGGCGATGAGTGCGGCCTGGTCCTGCTGGGCCGTCGCCACCTGCGGCTCCGGGACGACGGCGGTGGCGATCGCTCCCGCTCCGAGGAGGCCGGCAGCGATGACGAGCGCGCCGGTCGCCTTACGGCGCCGCTTGGTGGAGACCGACCGCGTCGGGGTCGTCGCCGGGTCCGGCGACGGCGTATCCGCAGCGGGTGGGTGAGGTGAGTTCATTGTGAGTTCCCTTTGGTGTTGGGACCTGCTGGACACAGCGTCCTGCGGCCAGCTGACTACTGAATGAAGTAGATGGTGACGAAGAGGCCGATCCAGACCACGTCGACGAAGTGCCAGTAGTAGGACACCACGATGGCGGCGGTGGCCTGCGCCGGGGTGAAGCGCGACATCGTCGTACGCATCACGAGAACGACGAAGGCGATGACGCCCGCGGCGACGTGGAGACCGTGGAAGCCGGTGGTGATGAAGAAGACGGACCCGTAGACGCTGGAGGAGATGGTGGTTCCCTCGAGGTACAGCATCACGTACTCGTACGCCTGGCCGATGAGGAAGACGGTGCCCATGACTGCGGAGATGACGTACCACCGCCGCAGTCCGAAGACATCGCCCTGCTCCGCGGCGAACACGCCCAGCTGGCAGGTGAACGACGATGCCACGAGGATCACCGTGATCGTCAGGGCGAACGGCACGTTCAGATGCGTCGGGTAGGAGGGCCAGTCACCTCCCGAGTTCGCCTTGGAGACGAAGTACATCGCGAACAGGCCCGCGAAGAACATCAGCTCCTGGGACAGCCAGATGATGGTGCCCACACTGACCATGTTCGGCCGATTCAGCGAATGAACACGCTGGGCCATGGCCGATCCTGAGTTATCTACTGCGCTCGTCACGTGGCCAAGTATGACCCCTGAGGTGGGGCGAGTCTGCATGGACCCCCGAAATCGGCGTGTCCCCTCAGCGTTTCCGCAGGTCGCCTCAGATACGTCACGGTCAGGGGTCGGAAATCGACCCCCTTGCAGGGGCTATCAGGGGCCCCTCAGGCTGATCGACCCGGGCGGTCGCGAGCACCGTGGCAGGGTACGGCGCGGGCGGCGGCGATGCCGGGGTGGCACGATTGACCCCGTGTGACCGGCCCCTTCGAGTGCCGGTTCCTTTCTATGAGACCAGAGGAGGTCGGGACACGTGGGCAGTTCGGCGGCGATCGACGGGGGCCGGTCCTGGCCCGGAGTACTCGGCACCCTCACGGCGGAGGAGGACCTCGATCCGGCGGACGCGCGGTGGGCGATGTCCCGGATCATGGAGGGCGTCGCGACCGATGCGCAGATCGCCGCGTTCGGGGTGGCCCTGAAGATGAAGGGTGTCACCGGACCCGAGCTCGAGGCTCTCGCTTCGACGATGCTCGACTACTCCCGCCGCGTGCCCACGGACCGCGCCTGTGTGGACATCGTGGGCACCGGCGGCGACCGGCAGGGAACCGTCAACATCTCGACTATGTCGTCTCTGGTGGTCAGCGCGTGCGGGGTGCCCGTCGTCAAGCACGGCAACCGGGCGGCGTCCTCCAAGAGCGGAGGGGCCGACGTCCTCGAGGCGCTCGGCGTGGCGATCGATCTCGGACCCGAGGACGTGGGGCGTTGTCTCGACGAGGTGGGGGTGGCCTTCTGCTTCGCCCCCGTGTTCCACCCCGCTCTGCGCTTCGCCGCGACACCGCGGCGGGAGATCGGCATCCCGACCGTGTTCAACATCCTGGGGCCGTTGACGAACCCGGCCGCCCCGACGGCGAACCTCATCGGCTGCGCCTTCGAGAATCTCGTCTCGGTGATGGCGGAGGTGTTCGCGCTGCGTGGCCGGTCGGCTCTGGTCGTCCGCGGTACGGACGGGCTGGACGAGATCACGATGACGGGTCCGACCCGCGTCCTGCGGGTGGCCGGTGGCCACGTCGACGAGGACCGCATCGAGCCCGCCGACTTCGGGATGAACACGTGCTCGATCGAGGAACTACGAGGCGGCGACGGGGTGTACAACGCCGGGGTCGCCCGGGATCTCCTGGCGGGAAAGACCGGCCCGGTGCGTGACGCGGTCCTGCTCAACTCCGCGGCGGCGCTCGTGGCGTTCGACGGGCTCGACAGGGACGCGGACCTGGTGGCCGCGATGCGGGCGGCCGTGGACCGGGCTGCGACGGCGATCGACGACGGCGAGGCGGCGCGTCTGCTCGAGAAGTGGGTCGGTTTCAGCGCGAACCGGTGAGTCAGGCGGGGCGGTGATCGGCGGCCGCGCGTTCGGCCCGGTCCGCCCAGTCCGTCAGGGTGTGCGCACCCCGCAAGGGGAGCGTCCAGCAGCCGTCGATCGAGACGATGCGGGTCTGCTGGGAGTCGATCCACCGGTGGACGTTCCGGATCTGAGCCTGGGTCGCCCCGGCGAACGGCCCGGGCGCGGGCCGCACGGTGGTCGCGGCGGCCCGTAGGCCGTCGATGACCGGCATCGGCGCGGCTCCGGGTGGGACCGTGCCGGATCCGGCGAGCCGGCCGTGGCGGACGATCGCCACCGCCCAGGCCCGTCGGGGCGCCGGTTGGACGAGCACGATCTCCGCGAGCGCGGCGGTGGCGACCAGCTCCTGCCGGCGGGCGAGTACCCGGATGAGGGCGGCGGTCCTGTCGCGCAGTCTCGCCCCGCGTTCGAAGGCCCCGCCTGCGGCCAGTCGGTCGATCTGCTCCACGAGCGCATGCAGCGGGGCCGAATCACGCCCGTCGGCGAGCGCCGCCCAGCTCTCGGGCGCGGGCCGACCGCCGAAAGCCTCGAGGAGGTCCTCCCAGGCGGTGCGCGCGTCCTCGGCGCGGCGGAAGGGTCCGATCGCAGTGGGATCCTCCGGGACCCGGACGATCGTCGGGCGGCTGGCGCGGCCGGTGGGAGGGGAGAGCCACCAGCCTCGCCGGGGGCTGCGGGACCGTCTGTTGAACGGTGGCTGCAGTGAGTCGATGAGTTGTTCCTCGACGGTCCACGCCTCGAGGAGGTGGGCGCACGGCACTGAGTCCACCGATGCGGCCAGGCCGACCATGGTGCGCATCCGTCCTCGGGTGTCCCCGCCGGAGTAATAGGAACGCGCGCGACGACGCACCGAACCGGACGAACCGACGTACAGCGGCCCGCCGGCCTCGTCGCGGAAGACGTAGACCCCGGGACCGTCGGTGAGCGACTCGGTGAGGGTCGCGCGACGTCGGATCTCGGGAGCCAGGCGGCCGTCGTACGCCAGCAGCTCCGAAAGGGTGGACACCCCGCAGTCACCGACCCGCGAGATGAGGGCGTGCAGCACGTCCACCGTGGCACGGGCGTCCTGCAGGGCGCGGTGATTGGGCTCGACCGTGGCGCCCAGGTGTGCGGCCAGGACCCCGAGCCGGTGGCCACGCGTCTCGCCGCGGTGCAGCACCCGCCGGGCGAGTGCGAGGGTGCACACGGACGGGGGATCCGGCCACCGGTGGCCCGTCGCGGCTGCGGCGGCGCGGAGGAAGCCGAGGTCGAACCTGGCGTTGTGCGCCACCAGGACAGCGCCGCGCGAGAACTCGAGGAACGTCGCCATCACCTCGCCGAGGGACGGTGCGCCGACGAGGTCCTCCGGGGCGATCCCCGTCAGCCTGCTGATGTGCCCCGGCAGTACGCCGTCGATCGAGACGAAGGTGGACAGCTCCGCCTGCACCTCGCCTCCCCGGATCCGGACGGCGCCGATCTCGGTGATCTCGTCGCCGCCCGGCTTGGTGCCGGTGGTCTCGAGGTCGACGACGACGAAGGTCACCTCTGACAGCAGCGGCTCGAGCTCGTCGAACGCGCCCTGCGCGCCGACGGGTGCCGGTGAGGTGGAGGGGAGCATGGCGGAGACGGTAGCGGCGGGGTCGGACATCGCCGTCCGGGGGCGGCGTCCGGGTCACGGTCCGGGGGAGTGTGTCGTACCCGGTTCCTAGGGTGCCTCCCGGGCCGACCGCGGCGGCCGGATCGCGGCGCGATAACGAACGGGCAACACGCCCAGGACGGAATGTGAGGTAGATCGTGGTGTCAATGGATTGCGCTCGCTGCCCGGCGGTGGCGGGCGACTGTGAAGGCTGCATCGTCTCCCTACTGCTCGGTGAAAAGGTCCAGGTAGGCGAGCTTTCTCCGGAGTCCTGTGGGTACGTGCTGGACCCGGAGGTGCGGACGGCGATCGACGTCCTCCGAGCCGCGGGCATGGTGACGTCCATCGACATCCTGGCCGCGGAAACCGCCGCGTGAGCGGGGAACTGGACTTCGGCGAGATGGTTTCGTAACCTTTTCGAGACCTCGGAAGTCATTCCCCGCCCGCCGGTGGGGAGCCGGGGTCACGCCTAAGCGCCCGAGGGCGCGCCGGGGAACCACGTTCCACTGGGGTGAATCGCTCGACGACCGGGAGGTCGGCGAGCGTAGGACAGACTTCCGTGTCCGAACCCGTCAGCTAACCCGGTCGGTGTCGCAGGAAGAAAGAGGAAAGTCTCTCGTGGGAGCTCACAGCATCAAGACCAGCTCGACCGGCCGCCGCGTGGCCGCCGCCGGACTGCTCGCCGCCGGAGCCGCTGTCGCGGGCTCCGGGACCGCGTCCGCCGCGCCCGTGACCGTCGACGTCCCCGTCGAGCTGCGGCTGCCGGGTGTTCCGGCCCAGGTCACCATCGACGTCCCGGAGGGCATCGCCCTTCCGGCCGGCCTCCAGCAGGCCGCCCAGGCGGCCCCGGCCGCTCCGGTCGAGTTCGCCACCCCGGCGCCCGAGGTCTCCGCCGGCCAGCGCATTCTGGACGCGGCCACCACTCGTGTCGGCTCGCCCTACGCGTGGGGAGCGACCGGCCCCAGCTCGTTCGACTGCTCAGGCCTGACCTCGTGGGCCTACAAGGAGGCGGGGATCTCGATCCCGCGGACGAGCCAGGCTCAGATCGGCGGCGGCACGCAGGTGGCCAAGTCCGACCTGCAGCCCGGTGACATCGTCGCCTTCTACAGTGGCGCGACCCACGTCGGCATCTACGCCGGCAACGGTCAGGTCGTCCACGCCCCGTACTCCGGTACCTCCGTGAGCTACGCGCCGCTGGACTCCATGCCGTTCTACGGCGCCACCCGCTACTACTGAGCGGGTCGGCTCTCCGACTCCTACACACCCCGCCTGAGACCGGTCGGGTACCGGCCCCGGGCGGGGTGTGTCGTATGTAACATCCCCTCTCGGGTGCCGGATGCCTTCGCAGGTGGCCGGATCGGCCCCGCCCAGGCTAACCCCGGATCCGAGAGACCGACGAGAGCAGATGAAGCCCCGTGCCCGCGCGAACAGGCTCGCCGCCGCCGCGGCGGTCGTGGTGCTGCTGGCCGTCGCCGGTGTCACTGCTCAACCCACCGCCACTGCTCAGCCCACCGTTCCCGTCGCCGCCTCCACGACGACCGCGGCCCCCGCGGCTGACGCTCCCCCCATTCTGAGCGAGAGCGCGGTCGATGCGCCGGCCTCCGCCTCGCGCGGTGTCCCAGAGGACTCCGGGTCCGCCGCGGGCGAGGACCTGGCCGAGTTGGCGCGGCTGTCCGAGGAGGCGGGGGCTCTCGGCGAGGAACTCCACCTGGCCCGCGCGGAACTCGACCGCGCCGAGCGGGAGCGGGATCGCCTCGAGCGGGCCGCCGGGGCAGCCGCCGGCCGAGCCGCGGTGGCCGACGGTGCGGCCGTGAGGGATCAGTCCCTCGTCGACCACCTCGCCGCCATGAGGTACCGCGGTGGCGACCCGGGCGCGACCCGTGCCGCGATGCTCGCCGAGAGCCCACGGGACCTCGTGCACAGATTGGACGCGCTACGCCGGCTGTCCGGCGCGACCACGAGCGCACTGGACGCCTCGCGGGCGGCCTCCGAGACTGCCGCACGCCTCCGGGATGACGCCACCAGGGCCGCGGATGCTGCGCGGGCCTCCGCTCGCGCGGCGCGAGAGCACGCCGATCACCTCGACCGGCGCATGGCCGAGATGCGCGAACTCATGGACGAGGTACGTCGCCGCGTGGACTCCCTGTCGGACGGGCAGCGGGCCCTGTGGGTCGGCGGGCCGGTGATGCCCGCCGGTTACGTCGCCCCGCCCGTGGACGACGCCAACTCGGCCGCGCTCCGCGTGGCACTGACCCGGCTCGGCGCTCCGTACTCGTGGGGCGCAACCGGTCCCGACGAGTTCGACTGCTCCGGGCTCATGGTGTGGTCGTACGCCCGGGAGGGCAAGACCCTGCCACGATCGAGCCAGGCGCAGGCGGTCTCCGGGGCGCCCGTGGCGATGCGGGACGCCCGTCCCGGCGATCTCGTCATCTACTACCGGGAGGCGACCCACGTGGGGATGTACGCCGGCGACGGTCTGGTGCTGCACGCCCCGACCTACGGCGTCCCCGTCAGACTGGAGAGGGTCGACGCTATGCCGATCCACTCGATCCGACGGTACTGACCGCGCGCGGACGGCCCGGTGACGTTCCCGGGGCGCACGGTCGTGCCGGGTCGCGCGGGGCCGGTGTAGGTGCTGTGGCAGGCTCGGAGTCGATGACCAAGACCCTGCTGATCACCAACGACTACCCGCCGCGTCCCGGCGGGATCCAGTCCTATCTCGAGACGTACCTGAGTCACCTCGATCCCGCCGAGGTCGCGGTCCTCGCGTCGACGTTCCGCGGTGCCGAGTCCGCCGAGTACGACGCGTCGAAGCCCTATCTCGTGGAGCGCGTACCCACCGAGATGTTGCTGCCGACGCCGGACCTGGCAGCCCGGGCGCGTCGCCTCGCCTCGGATTTCGGGGCGACGACGATCTGGTTCGGGGCGGCCGCCCCGCTCGCGGCCATGGCCCCGGTCCTGCGTGAGGGGACCGTGGAGCGGGTCGTGGCGAGTACCCACGGGCACGAGGTGGGATGGTCGATGCTCCCCGGGTCGCGTCAGGTCCTGCGCGTGATCGGGGAGTCGACCGACGCGATCACCTACGTCAGTGACTACACGCGAAGGCGCGTCTCCGCGGCCTTCGGCCCCCGGGCACGGCTGGTGCGTCAACCGGGCGGTGTCGACACGGAACGGTTCCGCCCGGACCCGGTCAGGCGCCGGGCGATCCGGGACCGCTACGGGGTCGCGGACCGCGACGTGATCGTGTGCTTGTCCCGTCTCGTGCCGCGGAAAGGTCAGGATGCGCTCATCCGCGCGATGCCGGAGATCGCCCGCCGGGTGCCCGGGGCCGTCCTCGTCGTCGTCGGCGGGGGGCCGTACAGACGGACGCTCGAGGGGCTCGCACGCCGGTACGGCGTGGCGGACCGGGTCATCTTCTCCGGCCGGATCCCCGCGGACGAGATCGTCGACCACCACCGCATGGCCGACGTCTTCGCGATGCCGTGCCGCACGCGCGGCGGCGGGCTGGACGTGGAGGGACTGGGGATCGTCTACCTCGAGGCCTCGGCGTGTGGCGTACCGGTGGTGGCGGGGCGTAGCGGGGGAGCACCGGAGACGGTCCGGGATGGGCGGACCGGACTCGTGGTGGACGGGACCTCGCGGCGCGAGATCGTCGACGCGGTGGCCGGGCTGCTCGAGGACCGTCCGCGGGCGTCCTCGATGGGGCTCAGTGGCCGCCGTTGGGTCCTCGAGAACTGGCGGTGGGAGGACCTGGCGCGGGACATGCAACGCGTGCTCTCGGGGGAGTGACCCGCGAGAGCACGCGTCCGGGCCGTCGTGCCGTCCGGCTCGGCCCGACCGTCAGGCCGCGCCGTCAGGCGTAGAGGGCCTCGATCTGCTCGGCGTACTTCTGGTGCACCACGTTGCGCTTGACCTTGAGAGACGCGGTGAGCTCGCCGGTCTCCTCGGTGAACTGGTCCGGCAGGACGTGGTACTTCTTGATCGACTCCGAGTGCGACACGCTGCGGTTCGCCCGCGCCAACGCCTGATCGAGGTGCTCGATCATGTCGGCGTCCTTGAGCAGCTCGTACAGTGACCCCGACTTGTCGTGGTGGGACTTCCAGCGCTCCAGGGCCTCCGGATCGAGGGTCAGCAGGACGGAGACGAACGGCTTGCCGTCGCCCACACAGACCGCCTCCGCGACCAGGGGATCGGCGCGCAGGGCGTCCTCCAGCTGGTTGGGAGCCACGTTCTTGCCGCCGGCCGTGACGATGATCTCCTTCTTGCGGCCGGTGATCGACAGGTAGCCGTCCTCGTCCAGCGAGCCGAGGTCGCCGGTCCGGAACCAGCCGTCCGTGAAGGACTCGGCGGTCGCCTTCTCGTTCTGCCAGTAGCCGGAGGCCACCACGGGGCCGCTCACCTCGACCTCGCCGTCCTGGGCGATACGGACGGCGCACCCGGGCAGCGGCTGGCCGACGCTGCCGATGCGCATGTGGCCCGGGGTGTTCACCGTGATCGCGGCGCACGTCTCCGTCAGGCCGTAACCCTCGAAGATGTTGACCCCGATGCCGTCGAAGAAGTGGGTCAGCCGGTCACCGAGGGCCGCGCCACCGGAGATGGCGACCTCACAGCGTCCACCGAGGGCGTTGACGAGCTTGGCGTACACGAGCTTCGAGAAGAGGGCGTGGCGCAGCCGGAGGAGCGGACCCACGCGGCCGTCGCCCCGGTTGGCCTTGGAGTACGCCACGGCGGTGTCGGCCGCCTTGTCGAACATCCACGCCTTGACCGTGCCGCCGTCCTGGGCGGTCGCCCGGGCCTTGTTGAAGACCTTCTGGAAGACGCGGGGGACCGCCAGGATGTAGTGCGGCTTCATCTCGCCGAAGGTGTCGACGAGGTTGGTGAGGTCGGAGGAGTGCGCGATCGTCACACCGGCGTGGAAGCCGGCATAGGTGATCGCGCGGGCCAGCACGTGCGCCAACGGGAGGAACATCACCGACGTCGCGTCGATGCGCAGGATCTGGCTGAAGGGCGTCTCGAGCACGGCGAGCGTCTCGGACATGAAGTTGTGGTGGCTGAGCATGACGCCCTTGGGGCGCCCCGTCGTGCCGGAGGTGTAGATGAGTGTCGCGGGCGAGTCGGCCCGCACCGTGGCTCGGCGCTCGTCCAGGACGGAGGCGTCGACCGAGGCGCCCTGGGCGGTGAGAGTCTCCAGAACCGGTTCGGCGCCGTCGATCACGAGGACGTCGGAGACCTCGAGCCCCTCGATGCCCTCGCGGGCCGTCGCCGCGTGGGTGTCGTTCTCGACGATGATCAGCTTCGCGCCGGAGTCCTCCATGATCCACCGGATCTGGTCAGCGCTCGAGCTGTCGTACACCGGCACCGTGACCGCCCCGACCGCCCAGATGGCGAAGTCGATCAGGTTCCACTCGTAGCGCGTGGCGCTGAGCAGGGCGACCCTGTCGCCCGCCTGGACGCCCAGGGCCACGAGGCCGCGGGCGACCGTGCGGACCTCCTCGGCGAACTCACGGTTGGTGACGTCCGTCCACCGCCCGCCGACGGGCTTGAGGAACGCCACGTTCTCCGGAGTCTGTTCCGCTCGGTCGTAGGCCGACTGAACGCAGGACCAGTCGTCGGGGACGGTGAAGGTGGCGGGTGCCGCGACGTATTCGCGCAAAGGGTCCTCCCGGTGGTGACGTTCGTCGTATGTCGGTGACCACACACTATCGCCGCCCCGGCACGGCGACCACGGCGACCGGCACCCTCAGGACTCGGCGTGGGCGCATCCCGGGTCGGGATGTGTGAAGCTGGAGGGCATGAGCGAGCACGACGGCGCCCCCGAGGTCTGGCCGACCAGAGACTCCACCGTGGTCGACGCGTCGGTGGCGGACGTCATGGCGGTCATCGCCGACTTCGCGGCCTATCCGGAGTGGTCCGCGTCGATCGACGCCGCCGAGGTGCTGTCGACGGGCGCGGACGGCCGCCCGGACAGAGTGCGGTTCCAGCTGCGAGCGGGCGCGATCGTCGACGAGTACGTGCTCGTGTACTCCTGGTCGGCGGATCACCGCTCGGTGGAGTGGCGCCTCGAGAGCTCGACGCTGCAGCGGGACCAGCGCGGGTCGTATCGTCTGGAACCCGTGGAAGCCGGCACCCGGGTGGACTACGAACTGGAGATCGAACTGACGGTGCCGGTGATCGGCAGTCTGCGCAGCCGTGCCCAGCGACGCATCCTGGGCGACGCGCTCAGTGAGCTCAAACGACGGGCCGAGTCCCGGTGAACCACACCCGTGTGGTCGTCGTCCTCGGCGGCGACCCGGCCGAACGCGCCGGCGTCACCGGCGGGCTACTCGCGGAGTCCGGGCGGACCGCCCTGGTCCTGACCGGGCACCCTGATGCCGTCGACCCCCGTCTCGACACCTCCGACGAGGGCCCGGTCGAGGTCCGCGCCGACGACCCGACCGCGAGGCTGGAGGCGTACCGATCCGGTGCCGCCGACCCGGATGACGACGTCCTGGCCGCCCTCTCGGCAGGCGGCGACACACCGCTGGCAGCCGTGCTCGGATGGGAGTACGCGCGCCGCGCGGCGGCGTCCGGTTACTGGGACGTCGTCGTGGTCGAACTCGACGGGGACCTGGCCGCCGTCCGCCGCATCGCCGCGGCCGGGGAACTGGCCGCCTTCGTCGAGTCGCAGTGGC
The DNA here is from genome assembly GCF_001815995.1 of Dietzia sp. HMSC21D01. Classification (NCBI taxonomy): domain Bacteria; kingdom Bacillati; phylum Actinomycetota; class Actinomycetes; order Mycobacteriales; family Dietziaceae; genus Dietzia; species Dietzia sp. HMSC21D01. The sequence goes on from NZ_KV823801.1 coordinate 16,680, forward strand.
CGGCGAACGTGCGCTTCGCGTCCATGGCCGCCGGCGCCCGTGCGGACGCCCGTGTCCGGGAGGCGCACCGGCTCGCGCTGCTCGCCGGTGACGTGGCCGGTTTCCTCTCGGGCCCGCTCGAGGTGATCG
>NZ_KV823802.1:0-502 GCF_001815995.1 Dietzia sp. HMSC21D01
GTCGACGAGCACACGGATCCGGGCTTCGGCGTCGGCGGCCGGGCCCGCTGCGGCGGACAACCCTGTGCCCGCTGCGGCGGACAACGCCGAGGCGACGGCGGGAGCCGCGGAGTCCCGGGCCCCCAGCACCGCGATCGTCAACTCGCGGGGCGGGGCCGGAGCGGCCGTCACGTCGACGCCGATCCGGGGAGCGCGGCCGCGCCCAGGGCGCACAGGGCGGCCTCGGCGAGATCGCCCACCTCGTCGTGGACCGCGAGCATCTCCAACTCGGCCTCGAGACGGGACACCCGGGTCGTCGACAGATCGAGCAGGGCGCGTTCGAGGAAGGACACGACGCCGTCGACCGACCGGTGCCCGGGCTCGCGCGCGTCCACGGCGGGTAGTCCACGGGCCCAGTGCGGCGGGTCCTCGTCGTCGTCGACCCCCGTGGCCACCACGAGCATCGGGTGCCGGCGCGCGCGGCGAACCCACGCCTCCTCATGGCGGCACGGGGCGGTGCGTA
>NZ_KV823803.1:0-539 GCF_001815995.1 Dietzia sp. HMSC21D01
CGACCCGCGCGCCCGCGGCGAGCAGCTCACCACCGCCGACTTCGTGCGCGTCGCGGAGGCGGCGGCGCGGCTCGGGATCGGGCCGGGGCACCGCGAGCCGTAGGCTGGTGGTCATGCCCCGCGACGTGTTCACCCCCGACGGCGCGCGCGCCGTGACGGCCGTCGCCCCCGCCAAGATCAACCTCCACCTGGGCGTCGGCGACGCCCGCCCAGACGGCTTCCACGACCTGCTCACCGTCTATCGCGCCGTGGACATGTGGGAGCGCGTCACCGTGTCGTTCGCCGGCGGCGCCGCCGGGTCTGGCGACGACGACGAGATCACCGTCACCGGGCCGGGGGCCCCGCAGGTGCCCACGGACCGGACCAATCTCGCCGCCCGGGCGGTCGATCTGCTCCGCGAGGAGGCGGGGTCGGACGCCCGGATCGCCATCCGGATACACAAGGGGGTCCCCGTGGCCGGCGGGATGGCCGGCGGCAGCGCGGACGCCGCGGCCGCCCTGGTGGCCACGGACCGGCTGCTCGGTCTGGGACTCGGCCGG
>NZ_KV823804.1:0-3340 GCF_001815995.1 Dietzia sp. HMSC21D01
TCGGCGGGGCCGGGGGCCACCACGAACAGCGTGCCGATCGCGTCGGCGTCGCCGGTGACCAGCGGATGCCCGGCCTCGTCGGGGGTGATGCGGGTGGTGTCCACGACGAGCGGGACGCCGCCTGGCCGCTCGATCTCGACCGTCGAGACGCATGCGTCCACATCCCAGTGCTCGCCGCGTGCCACGCGTCCGGCGGTGAGGATGTCGGCGGCGATGAGTGTCGCGCTCTCGGGCACCTCGGCCCGGAGGCGCTGCTGGAACCGGCTGCCGCCGTACGGGATGAGCGGGTCGGGCAGCCACTCGCACACCGCGCCGACACCGAGCCGCAGGGCGACGTCCTGCGTGGCGTAGCCGACGTCCATGCGGTGCACGCGGTTCGCGGCCTGCGTCGTGACGAGCGCGTGCGCACCCTCGGCGAACCGGATGTCCATGTCGAGCCGGTCGCCGCCCACGATCCCGCCGCCGGTCGACATGACGAACACCACGGGCATCGCGGGCACCGCCGGGTCGAGGTACAGCGGCCGCATCACCTGCAGCGGTGACTTCTGGAAGCGGTCGGCCAGCACTGTCCGGCCGGCCGGGTCGCGGGGATCGAGCCGGAAGTCCAGGTCCAGGACGCCGACCTTGCCGGGCGAGCCGACGGGCAACGCGCCGGGCCCGGTCTGCGGTCCGGCAGCGACGACGGGCCAGACGAACCCCGGGTCGGCGGCGCGGGTGAGCCGGTCGCCCGCTGGGCCGATCTCTCGTCCGGTGCCGCGCGGCGCGCTCACTGGGCGGGCAGCAGGTCCGCCCGGCGCGACTCGAGGTAGTCCAGCACCTCATCGATGCCGGTGCCGGACAGGCAGTCGGTGAGCGCGACGGGCTTGCCCGAGCGGACGCGGTCGGCGTCGGAGGACATGACCTGCAAGTCGCAGCGGACGTACTGGGCGATGTCGATCTTGTTGATCACCAGCAGGTCGCATTCGGTGATGCCAGGCCCCCGCTTGCGGGGCATCTTCTCCCCCTCGGCGGTGTCGAGGACAAAGACGAAGAGGTCCACCAGCGCCGGCGAGAACGTCAGCGTGAGGTTGTCGCCGCCGGACTCGAAGATCAGGGTGTCGACGTCGGGGTGGTCCTCGAGCATCTCGGCGCCCACCGCCAGATTCATGGTGGGATCGTCGCGCACGGCGGTGTGCGGGCACGAGCCGGTCTCCACGCCCACGACGCGCGCCGGGTCCAGCACGCCGACCAGGGTGCGGCGAACGTGCTCGGCGTCCTCCTGCGTGTAGATGTCATTGGTGATCACGGCCGGGGTGCGACCCCGGGCGATCAGCTCGGGGACCAGCGCCTCGATGAGCGCTGTCTTGCCGGAGCCCACCGGTCCACCGATCCCGATCCGCAACACCTGCTGTGCCTCTGCCATGGGCGAGACGCTAGTGCAGTCGTGTTTCGATTCTGTTGCGCGCTCTGCTCTAGTTCCTCGGCAGGACCAGCGCGGCCAGCAGGGTCGCGGCGATGCCCAGGCCCAGCACCATCGCGACGGTTCCCGGCCATCCCGCCAGCTGCAGAAATATCCCGCCCACGAACCCGAACAGCGACGAACCGCCGTAGTAGCCCAGGTTGTACAGCGACGAGGACTGGGAGCGCCCCGCCACCGCCGCCGACCCCGCCCAGCCCGAGGCCACGGCGTGCGCGGCGAAGAACCCCACCGTGAGGATCACCGTGCCGGCGACGATCGCCCACAGATCGACGACCAGGGTGAGCGCCGTGCCGGCCATCATGGTGAGATTCCCCGCGATAAGCACCGGCTTGCGGCCGAAGCGGGAGGCCAGCACTCCGGCCCGGGGCGCCGAGACGGTCCCAGCGAGGTAGGCCAGGAAGATGAAGGACACCAGCCAGATGGGCAGCGAGAACGGCGGGTCCGCCAGGCGGAAACCGAGGAAGTTGTACACGGCCACGAACCCGCCCATGGTGAGGCAGCCCTGCAGGTAGATCACCCACAACGTCGGCGACCGCAGGTTGCCCAACAGCGCGGCCATCGCCTCCCGCAGCCGGGTCACGCGCGGGGTGAAGTTCTGGGCGCGCGGAGCGGTGCGCAGGAAGACGAGCACGCAGATCATCGCGAGGCCCGTGACCGTGAGCATCCCGAGTTCCCAGCCGACCGCCTGGCCGACGGGCGCCGCGATGATCCGCCCGGCGAGGCCGCCGACGGTCGTGCCGGACACGTATGTACCCGCAGCGATCGCGGCGACCTTCGGGCTGACCTCCTCGCTGAGGTACGCCACGGCCAGGGCGGGCACGCCGCCCAGCATGAGGCCCTCGACGAACCGCAGGGCGAGCATCCACCAGAACCCGGGCATGACCGTGATCAGCGCGGCGCAGAGGCAGGCCAGGGCGATCGCGGTGAGCATCGCCTGCTTGCGGCCCACCGCGTCGCCGACATACGACCACGGGATCACGCCCAACGCCACCCCGAGGGTCGCGGCGGAGATCATGAGCGCGGCCCGGTCGGGGCTGACGTGGAGGTCGTCCGCGATCAGCGGAAGCAGCCCCTGCGGCGAGTAGAGCTGGGCGAACGTCGCGACACCGATGAAGAACAGCGCCGCCAGCAGCCGGCGGTACGGCGGGGTCCCCAGATGCAGGCCCACGCCGAAGCCAGCCGCGTCCTCGTTCACAGGCCCTCCCGGTTCGTCGCGAACGCGGGCCAGCGTAGGCCCTCGCCCTCGTCACGCCGCCGGGTGGCCCGCTCAGCGGATCATCGTGACCTGGGCCGCCCTGCAGGGACCGCTCAGGGCACCGCAGGTCAGAGCCGGTGCGGCCGGAGGCGCGACGGGGCGGCCGCTGTGGTCAGGACGCGAACAGCCGCGCCTCGGCCCGCTCGTGGTGGCACGACGCCAGGTCCAGCACGGGCGCGAACCCGCCCAGCTCTTCGAGCGTGCGGCCCACGGCGGCGTCGGTGACCTCGGCGATCACCGGGGCCGCGCCGCGGACGAGGGCCTGCGCACTGCGGTGATCAGCCAGGCGCAGCCGCAGCGCGGCGCCCGAGAGGCTGATCACCAGGGCGGTGAGGTCTGCGGCCACGGCCTCGCGCTGGCTCAGCCCGCCGCGGGCGTACACGACGCCCATGACCACCGACTGCGATCCCGGCGACCGGCGGGCCCGGACGTGGTCGTTCCACGCCGAGACCACCGGGTCGTCGAGCAGATCGGCGGCCAGGTCGAGCACCTGCGTGCCCGTGCGGGTGGCGCCGTCGCGGAACTCGCGGGTCAACCGGGTGGCGTGGAGCCGCTGGTCGATGCAGGTCAGGGCGGCCAGCAGCGGGGAAGGGTCGGGGCCGGGGCCGGGGGGCGCGGGAGCGTCG
>NZ_KV823805.1:0-5725 GCF_001815995.1 Dietzia sp. HMSC21D01
GACACCGACCCCGGGGCCCGCCGCCCGCGCACGAGGTTGCGGCGGTCGGCCTGTGGAGAGGGACGGCCCTGTGGAGCACCCGCGCGTCGTCTCGGGGGCGTGCGCCCGGAGCCGTGTCGGACCGGCGTGCTTACATGTGGGCGTGACCCCGACGCCAGCCCCCCGCCTCCACGCCGTGTGGCAGTCAGGGGTCGTCGGCCTGTGGTGCGAGACGGGCCTGCGCCGGCCCGGTTCGATCGCCCCCGCGTCGTCGGTGACCGCGGTCGGGAGGGCCGGGGCCCCGCGGGACGTAGTGGAGTTGCTCGGCGGGTTCTCGCTCACCCACCGGATCGCGGTGCGGGTGCCCCTCGAGGGTCGGGTCCGTCCGGCGACCGTCCCGGGGATCCGCGTCTCGGTGGCCTCGGCGGTGGACCTGTGCGGGATGACGGACGTCGCCGAACACTGGGTCGGCCCGGGGCTACGGGCGCTCGCGGCGCTCTCCGCCGGTGTGGCGGCCTTCGTCCGCGCCGGGCACGTCGTTCCGACGATGTCGCGGTCGGACGGCGCGTGGAACGCCTCGTGGGCGCTCGCGGCCTCGCCCGTCGTGTCGGCGTGGGCCGCGGAGAGTCTGAGCCGGTGCCACGGTCTGGTGTCGGATCGCGAGGATCTCGACCGGCTGCTCGCGGCGCTGGCGGATCAGCACGCCCGGATGGCCCTCGCGCCGCTGGCCGCCGACCGGCGCAGCGTGCTGGGCACGGCCCTCATCGTCGGGGGAGAGGTGACCTCGGGCGGCCACGCGCTGGCCGAGGCGATCGGGGAGTTCGGTCGCGCGGCGGCGGCGAGAGACGTCGAGGTGGTCTTCCGCGTGGTGGAGCCGTCCGGGGAGGCGGACGTCGACGGTGACGGCGTCGGTGATGCCGACCGGGACGGAGCCGGTGATGCCGGACGGGGCGCCGACCCCGGGGCGGGCGTCCACGGGGACGAGAGGGCCGGTGGCACCGCCGGCGCGGAGGTTCTGTGGCGGCTGGAGGTCCTGGTGCGCACGGGTACGGACACCCTCCGCCCGTTCTCCGACCTGCCGGACACGACCGCGGTCGGCGACGCCGTCCGCGATGTCGTCGACCGGGCGGTGCGCTGCTGGCCACCCCTGGGACGCGCCGTTCCGGCGGCCGACGGCCCGGACCTCCTGCTCCCCACCGAGCTGGTGGTGAAACTCGTCGACGAGGGGGTCGAGGCGCTGCGCGGGCGGGGCGTCGAGGTGCTCCTGCCACGGGCGTGGACAAGGGTACGGACCGCCGTTCGTGTCACCGTCGCCGAACCCGGCACGGAGAACGTCGACTCCGGGCGCCGCCTGGGGCTGGACCAGTTGGCGGACGTCAACTGGGAGATGGTCGTCGACGACGTGCCCCTCGACGCCACCGAGGTCCGGATGCTCCTGGACGCCGCCTCGGACCTCGTCCGGCTCCGCGGTCAGTGGGTCCGTGCGGATCCGGGGGCGCTCCGACGCGCGGCCCGGTTCCTCGCGGCCAGGCGCGGCGGGCGGGTCTCCGCACCGGCCCTCGCGGCCGCGATGATGTCCGAGGAGGCGGAGGGCGTCGAGATCGAGGCGCCCACGACCCTCGACTGGATCCCCTCGTCGTCGTCGATGCCCGTCGATCTCCCGGCGTGGTTCCTCGCCACCCTGCGTCCCTACCAGCTCGAGGGCGTGCGCTGGCTGACGGCGCTGGCCCGCGCTGACGTCGGCGCCGTCCTGGCCGACGACATGGGGCTCGGCAAGACCATGCAGGTCCTCGCTCTCACCGCCTCCGAGCACGCCCGGGGCGTGCTCGGCCCCACCCTCGTGGTGGCGCCTCTCACCCTGGTCGCCACCTGGGCGCGCGAGGCCGCGACCTTCGCCCCGGAGCTGACGGTGCGCGTCCACCACGGCCCCTCACGTGAGCGGGGCGACGACGCGGCCGGGCGGCTCGGTGCCGCCGACCTCGTCCTCACGTCGTATGGCACCGCTTCGCGTGACGCCGAGCTCCTCGCCGCGGCGCCGTGGCGCCGACTCGTCGCCGACGAGGCCCAGACCATCAAGAACCCCTCCACCTCGGTCGCCCGCGCGATCGTCTCGATCCCGGCGGAGCACCGTATCGCCCTTACGGGCACGCCGGTCGAGAACCGGCTGGACGAGCTGCGGGCGGTACTCGACTTCGCCAACCCGGGTCTGCTCGGGTCGGCGAGCACGTTCCGAGCGCGGTTCGCTGTGCCCATCGAATCGCACCGCGACGAGGCCGCGGCCTCGCGGCTGCGGGCCCTGGCCGCGCCGTTCGTGCTGCGTCGCCTCAAATCGGATCCCAGGGTGGTCGCCGACCTGCCGGACAAGCTGCACATCCGGGTCGACGCGCCACTGACCCGCGAGCAGGCGACCCTGTACCAGGCGGTCGTCGAGGACATGATGGAGCAGGTCAAGGAGTCGGAGGGGACCGCCCGCAAAGGCGCGATCCTCGCCGGTCTCACCGCGCTCAAGCAGGTGTGCAACCACCCCGCCCACTACCTCGGGGACGGGTCCGCGCTCCTGCGCGGTGGCCGCCACCGCTCCGGGAAGCTCGCCGCCCTCGACGAGGTCCTCACGGAGATCCTGGACGCCGGCGAGAAGGTCCTCCTGTTCACGCAGTACCGCGCGTTCGGGGACCTCATCCTGCCCCTGCTCGAGCGGCGGGCGGCCAGCTCCGTGCCGTTCCTCCACGGTGGCGTCACGGCGGCCGGTCGGGCGCAGATGGTCGAGGAGTTCCAGAGCACGCAGGGACCGCCGGTGATGCTGGCGTCGCTACGCGCGGGCGGGACGGGGCTGACGCTGACGGAGGCCAATCACGTCGTGCACCTGGACCGGTGGTGGAACCCGGCGGTCGAGAACCAGGCGACCGACCGCGTGCACCGGATCGGTCAGACGCGGCGGGTCCAGGTCCGCACCCTTGTCGCCCCGGGGACGGTCGAGGACCGCATCGACGAACTGCTCGAGGCCAAGCGGGACCTCGCCGAGCTCACGTTGGGCCCGCTCGCGGGCGCGCTGACCGAACTCGCCGACGCCGATCTCGCCGCGCTGGTGGAGCTCACCGACGAGGGACGGGACGAGGAATGAACGGCGGCAGAGGCATCCGCGCGAGGGCGCGCGCCGGCGCGTTCGGTGGGCACATGTGGAGCCGGCGGTGGACGAGCGACCTCGAATCAGGGGTCACCCGCGGCGAGGCGTATCTCGCGCGGAAGGCAGCGCGCGCCGACAGGGTGCTCTCGCTGGAGCACGCGGGTCGATCCGTACGCTGTGACGTCGACGGCAGCCGACCCGAGCCGTTCACCGTCGAGTTCACCTTCGCCCCCCTCGACGCCGCCGACTCGGACGCGCTCCGCACCGCCCTGAGACGTGAGGAGGGCGGCGTGCTCGGCGCGCTCGCGGGGAACTTCTCCGACACCGTCGGGTTCCTCCTCCTCCCGGCGGTCCACGGCGACACCACCTACTCCTGCCGGTGCCCCGTCCAGCCCGGGCCGTGCCTGCACGTGTTGGCGGCCGCGTACATCATGGTCGAGTGGTGGGACGCCAGGCCGGACGTCATGTTCGCGCTGCGGGGCCTGAGCGCCGAGAACCTCGGCGCCGTCCTGAGGGGAGGGGACGACGACGAGGTGTCCGTCGACGTCGAGGAGGCGCTGTGGGGGACCGAGCCGGTCCTGCCGACGGTGCCGTCCCCGGAGCCGGCCGGACTCGAGGACCTCCTGGACGCGCCCGTCACCCGCAGACTGGCCGCCGCGACGACCAACGACCCCCTCGAGCAGCTGCGGGTCGTGGCCGATCTGGAGGACTTCCTCGACGCGTTCGGCAGGTACCGACCGCGGTGAGCGGGCCCGCGCCGGCCGTCGTGTCGGACCGGCGTCCTACGATGCGGCCATGACCACCCCACGGGACGGCGAGACGATCCGATTCCTGCATTCCGCCGACTGGCAGCTCGGCATGACCCGGCGGTTCCTCGGAAACGAGTCGCAGGCCGTCTACACGGCCGACCGGCTGGCCGCGGTGGAGGCGCTCGGCACGCTCGCGGCCGACCACGGGGCGCAGTTCATCGTGGTGGCCGGCGACGCCTTCGAGGACAACGCGGTGCCGCGGTCGGTCGTCCTGCGCGCGGTCGAGGCCCTGGCGGCGTTCCCCGTGCCGGTACTGGTGCTGCCCGGCAACCACGATCCGCTCGACGTGTCGTCGGTGTTCCGGTGCAGGGACTTCGCGCCGGCGGTCGAGGGCGGCGGCGTCGTCGTACTCGACGGCACCGGGCCGGTCGAGGTCGTGCCCGGCGTCGAGGTGGTGGGCGTCCCGTGGACGTCCAAGCGGCCGGATCCCTCCCGGCTGCCGGCGTTGGTGGACTCCCTGGAGCCGACGGACGGTCTGCGTGTCCTGGTCGCCCACGGGGGGACAGACGAGATCTACGTCGGTCACTCGCCGTCGGTGGAGGCGATCGCTGTCGCCTCCCTGGAGGAGGCCATCGGGTCGGGTCGGCTGGACTACGTCGCGCTCGGCGACCGGCACTCGGTGACCAGGGTGGGCTCCGGTGACCGGATCTGGTTCTCGGGCAGCCCGGAGACCACCGACTTCGACGATGTGGAGACCGACTCGGGCCACGCCCTGCTCGTCGAGCTCTCCCGGGCCGCGTCCTCGTCGCAGCGGGGCGCCTGCGCGGTCACGCCGCTGCGGACGGGACGATGGTCGTTCCACGCGATCGACGCCCGGATCGACACGGACGCCGACCTCGACGCCCTGGCGGAGCGGATCGAGGCGATGGAGGACAAGCCGCGGACGGTGCTCAAACTCGGACTCACGGGCACGGTCGGGGTCGCTCTCCGGGCGCGGATCGACGACCTGCTGGAGACGTGGGACGCGCTGTTCGCCGCCGCCTATCTGAGACAGTCCCGGACCCATCTGGTCGTCCGGGCCGAGGACACGGACTTCACGGACCTGGTCGACGGGTACGCGGGCCGCGCGGTCGCGGATCTCGTCGCGATGGCCGGATCGGGCGGAGCCGAGGCCGAGGACGCGGGCCACGCCCTCAGTCTGTTGTACCGACTCGTGGACGGAGGGACCCGATGATCCTGCACCGACTCATGCTCGAGGACTTCCGCGGGGTGGTCCGCGAGGAGGTCGAACTGGAACCGCGCGGCGTCCTGGTGATCGAGGGCCCCAACGAATCGGGCAAGACCAGCCTCATGGACGCCCTGGAGATGCTCCTCGAGCACAAGGCGTCGTCCGGCCGCGCGGAGATCAAGGCCGCGAGCCCGGTGGGCAGGGACGTGCCCGTGGTGGTGGAGGCCGAGTTCACGGTCGACGGGCAGCGGATGCGGTACCGCAAGGAGTTCGTCCGCGGAAAGCGGACGTCACTCGAGTTCCCGGGTTCCACGCGCCCGGCGCTGAGCGGTGACGACGCCCACGACCACGTCCGCGACCTGCTGGACCGCCAGGTGGACCGGTCGCTGTGGAAGGCACTGCGGATCGCGCAGGACGAACCGTTGGGTCAGGTGGACGCGGCCAAGGGGATGGGCTCTCTGCGCCGCGCCCTGGACGCCGCCGCGGGCGGAGAGGACCCCACCGGTGACGACTCGCTGATGGACCGCGTCGCGGAGGAGCGCAACCGCTATCTGACGGCCCGCCGGGGCGAGCCGACCGGCGAGCTAGCGCGCTCGGAGACGCGGCTCGCCGAGGCCCGCGCCGCCCTGTCCGAGGCGCGGGCAC
>NZ_KV823806.1:0-12749 GCF_001815995.1 Dietzia sp. HMSC21D01
GCCGCCCCGTCGACGGGCGGAACGGCCGCGTCGTCGACCGGTGGCACCGCCGCGCCCCGCCGGGACGGGAGCGCGATGGACCGGCTCCGCGGCGCGGACGACGACCTGTGACCGGAACCGGTCGGCCGACGGAGATCTGACCATGCCTTTCCCCAGGGTCCTGCGGGACCTGACCGCCCGGCTCACCGACCCCGTCGAGGCACTCGACGCGGCGGATCTCGCCGTGCGCGTCCAGCGCACGGGGTGCACCCACGTCGCGGATGTCGCGCGAGGGGATCGCGTGACGTTGACTGGGCGCATCCGGACCGTGCTCTCCTGCGGGGGATCGGATTTCCTCGGGATGACCGCAGAGGTGTTCGACGGGACCGGCGCGATCGAGGTCTGCTGGCTCGGACGGCGCACGATCCCCGGAATCGACACCGGCCGGTTCATCCGTGTGACGGGCCGGGTCGGCATCCGCGACGGCCGCAGGATCATGTACAACCCGCGCTACGAGCTGCTCGACGGGCAGCCGTGCAGGACCGTGGAGGAATCGCGTGACAGAGCCTGAGCAGGCAGCGGGGGAGTCGGACACCGGCCCGGGCACCGGGCGGCAGTCGGTGGCGAGCCGGAAGACCGCGTTCGGGGATCCCGACGCGTCCGTGCTCGAGCAGATGGGCGGTGTCCGGGGGCTCATCTTCTCGTCGATCCCCGTCCTCACGTTCGTCCCCGTCAACGCGTTCTGGGGCCTGACCGCCGCCATCTGGGGTGCCCTCGGCGTCGCGGTCGCCATGCTCGCCTGGTCCCTGGGACGCCGGGACAACCCACAGCCGGCGATCTCCGGGTTCATCGGCGTGGCGATCTGTGTCTTCATCGCCTGGCGGACGGGAGACGCCAAGGGGTACTTCCTCTACGGCATCATCACCCAGGCCGTGTACGGGTCGGCGTTCGCGCTGTCGGCGATAGCCGGGTGGCCTCTCGTCGGGGTGATCTGGGGTTTCCTCGACGGCAAGGGGATGGCCTGGCGTCGGATCCCGCCCGCACGCCGGTGGTACACCGTGGCGACGGGCTTCTGGGCCGCGTTATTCGCGATCCGGGCTGTCCTGCAATACGTCCTGTACCTCAACGACGAGGTCAACTGGTTGGGCGCCGCGCGTATCGGGATGGGCTGGCCACTGGCGCTGGTCGCGTTCGTCGGGACCGTGTGGGCGGTCCGTCGCGCGATGGCCCACGAGACGGACGCGGAGAACCCCGTCGCCGGGCAGTCGCCGGGAGATGCCGAGCGCTGGGAATGACACCGCGCCGGGAATGACGACGCCGCCGTTACCGCGGATCAGCGGTGGCGTATCGGGCGGCGGTGGATCAGGCGGCGGCGGTCGCGGCGCGGGAGAATTCGCTCGGGCCGGTGATCACCCGGTAGGCGTACACCGACGCGAGCGTGGTGACCGGGATGGCCACGAACAGACCCACCAGCAGTGCCAGGGTGCCCGCGATGATGATGAGGACGTTGAGCAGCGCCAGCGCGAGCAGGTTGCCCGCGTCCGACTTGATCGCGCGGAAGCTCGAGACGATGGCGTCGGTGGCCGTCATGTTGCGGTCGACGACGAAGTACTGCGTCCAGTAGAGGAAGAACGCGACGACGAAGGCGCCGACGATGAGGAGGAAGACACCCACGAAGGTGGCGATGCCCACGAGGATCGCGGCGACCACGAACCATCCGAAGTTGTGCAGCTTGAAGAAGTCGCCGAACGACGGCCTGTGGCCGTCGACCTCGAGGAGGGCGCCGCGGACGATGAACGCCTGGAGCAGCAGGCTCACCACGAACGAGAGGACCTGGGCGATAAACATCACGGCCCCGGACTCGTCCGTGGAGAACGCACTGATGATCCCGCTGACCACACCGCTGGCCAGGGTGATGAGCAGCCAGGGGACCGGGTTGTTCTTGAACATCTGCCAGCCGGCGCTGACCGCGCCGGTCGGGGACACCCGGCCGACCATGGCCGGGGCCCCGCCCGGCCCCGGCTGGCCGTAGCCGCCGTACGCCGGATCGCCGTAGGGCTGCTGTCCGTAGGCCGGTTGGCCGTATCCCTGCTGGCCGTAACCCGGCTGCTCATGACCCGGCTGTCCGTATCCCTGCCCGGGGTAGGGCTCGTAGCCACCGCCCTGCCCGGGGTACGGCTCGTAGCCACCCTGGCCCGGGTAAGCCTGCTGGCCGTAGCCCGCGTCGCCGTAGGGGCCCTGGTTCCGGTCCGGTCCGGAACCGTAGGGGTCGTTCGGGTACCCGTCCCCGGGTGGGGTGCCTCCGGTGGTCATCGCCGTCTCCATCGCTCGGTGCCGCGGGACTCTTCCACGGCTCTCCTGCCGAACCTAGTTGCGCAGCGGCGTGAGCACGAGGTCCAACTCGCGGACCATGAGGCATTCGGCGGAAACACACCGGGCCCCGCTGACTCTCGTCAGCGGGGCCCTACGGTCACCGGAGAGGTGAGCGTCAGATGTTGGCGTCGATCTCGACGGCCTGCGCGACACCGGCGATGGTGCCCGCGATCTTCACGGCCTCCCAGGCCTGCTCCTTGGTGACGCCCTCCTTGCGGATGACGTCATCGTGGGCGGCGGTGCAGTTCTCGCAGCCGTTGATGGTGGACACGGCCATCGACCACAGCTCGAAGTCGGCCTTCTCCACGCCGGGGTTGGCGATGATGTTCATCCGCAGGCCCATGCGGACCTGGGTGTAGTCGTCGCCGAGGAACTCCTTGGCGCGGTAGGCCACGTTGTTCATGGCCATGATCGAGGCGGCGCCGAGCGCGGCGTTGAACGCCTCGTCCGACAGGTGCTGGCGGGCCTCGTCGGCGATCTCCGACAGGACGGTCGCCGAGCGGGTCGCGGCGGCGGTCGCGAGGAACGTGCCCCAGAGCTGCTGCTCGTTGAGCTCGGTGGACCGCGCCAGCGAGCCCAGGTTCAGCTTGAGATCCTTGGCGAACTCGGGGAGTCCGGACTTCAGGTTCTCGATGCTCACTTGATGCCCTCCTGCAGCATGTCCATCTTGTTGATGTTCTTGGTGGGATCGTTCTTCTGCCAGTTGCAGGCACAGACCTCGGACGACTGCAGGGCGTCGAGGACACGCAGGACCTCGTCGACGTTGCGGCCGACGGCGTCCGGGGTGACCGAGACGAACTGGATGACGTTGTCCGGGTCGACGATGAAGGTCGCGCGATCGGCGACACCGTCGGCGTTCTCGACACCGAGGGCGCGGATCAGCTCGTGCTTGATGTCCGACAGGAGCGGGAACGGCACGGTCTTCAGCTCGTCATTGGTCGCGCGCCAGTTGAAGTGCGCGAACTCGTTGTCGATCGAGCCGCCCAGGATCTGGGTGTCGCGGTCCTGGAAGTCCTCGTCGAGCTTGCCGAAGGCGGCGATCTCGGTGGGGCAGACGAAGGTGAAGTCCTTCGGGTAGAAGAAGATCACGCGCCACTTGCCCTCGTAGGACTGGTTGGTGATCGTCTCGAAGTAATCCTCGGGCTGCTGCGCGTTGACCTCCTTGAGGTCACCACCCTTCAGCGCGGTGAGTTCGAAGTCGGGGAACTGATCGCCGATGGTGAGAAGAGCCATGTGATCCTCCTGAGGGTTTGGCGTTAGTCGGACGGCCAAGCCCGACTATGCCCCACTCCCTGTGAGAGGTAAAGTCGATGAGACATAGATCACTCATAGGTACGTGCGAATAATCATCGACTTTGGGTTATCGACGGCCGTACACTGATCGGCATGGCTGATCAGCGGTTCGTCCCGAGCCTCATGCAGCTCCGGGTCTTCCTCGCCGTGGCGGAGCGCCTGCATTTCCGCAGTGCCGCCGAGGAGCTCGGCATGAGTCAACCCTCCCTGTCCCAGGCTCTGGCGACGCTCGAGGACGGACTGGGTCTGCACCTGGTCGAGCGCAGTACGCGGTCCGTCCTCGTCACGCCCGCGGGGCACCACCTGCTGCCGTACGCCCGCGCGGCGGTGACCGCGATGGACGCGGTGGCCGACGCCGCCGCGGGCAGTGACGGGCCGCTGTTCGGGTCGTTGCGCATCGGCGTGATCCCCACCGTCGCCCCGTACCTGCTGCCCGGCCTGCTCCCGGCGCTGGGGGAGCGGTTCCCGGACCTGACGCCGCGGGTGGTGGAGGACCAGACGTCCCGACTGGTTGACGGGCTGCGCAGCGGCGTCATAGACCTCGCGATCATGGCGGTCCCGACCGACGCGATGGGCGTCGCCGCCACGCCGCTCTACTCCGAGCCGTTCGCCCTGCTCGTGCCGGCGTCCCACGAGCTCGCCGGGCGCGAGGGCCTGCCGCTGGAGATCCTCGTCGACCAGCCGTTGCTGATGCTCGACGAGGGACACTGCCTCCGCGAGCAGACGGTCGAGTTGTGCCGCCGGGTCTCCGCGCCTGTGCTCGGGCGGGGCGAGTCCCGCGCCGCGTCCCTGACCACCGCGGTGCGGTGCGTCGCCGGAGGACTGGGAGTGACGATCGTGCCCGAATCCGCGGTGGGTCCGGAGACACGCGACCCCGGGATCGCCGTGGCGCGGTTCGCGGACCCGGTGCCCGGTCGCACGATCGGTCTCGTGCTGCGCACCGCGACCGCCGGGGCGGACGCCTACGCCGAATTCGGCCGTGTCGTCGCCGACGTGGCCGCGCAGGAGTTCGGCGCGACACCCGTGTGACGGCCGGTCACCGTGCGCCGACGGGGACCCGTCCCGCGAGTCGCTCGACGTGGTCGACCGCGGCCAGGAACCGCGAACGGAGCACCTGGGTGCGTGCGATCCACTGCTTCTGGAAGGCGACGAACTCGGCGCGGCCCTCGGCGGTCTCCACCGGTATCGGCGTCAGGCCCCAGGCCGAGAGGTCGTAGGGCGAGGAGCGCATGTCCACCTCGCGGGCGTCGAACGCCGCTCGCAGGGCGTCGAGGAGGAGCTCGCCCGGTGCGCCGGCCTCGAGGGCTGCCGTATGGGCGTAGACATCCATCCCGGCATGGAGGCACGCCGGCTGCTCGTCGTGGACCTGCCCGTCCCGCGTGAGGGGTTCCCGGTTGAGGGGCACGGCGTCGTCGGTGAAGAAGCGGAACGCGTCGAAGTGCGTGCACTGCAGACGCGAGCCGCGGACGATCTCGTCGATCCGATCGTGGGTCAGTCGCAGGGGTACCTGCCCGTGGCGCACGCCGTCGCGGCCGGAACGATAGAGCATCGCCCACTCGTGCAGGCCGAAGCACCCCGTGGCCCCGCGGCGGCCCGCCGTGGCAGCGACCACCGCACGGGCGCGGGAGACCCGGTCTCCGCAGCGACGCCACACCGAGTCGGCGTCGACGACGAGCCCGTCCCGGCCGGCGACCGTCGCGCGTAGGTAGTGCCGCCACTCGCGGCGCTCCGACCGGTGCGCGTTCTCCAACAACACCCCGGGCCCGGGGTGCCAGCGACGCACCGTGGCGACGCTCGTGCGGTAGTAGGTGAAGAGGAAATCGACGACGGGGTGCGGCTCCCCCCGGCGCCGGCGTTGCAGGTGCTCGGCAGTCAGATGGTCGACGCAGGCGTGGTGGCGTTCCTCGCGGCGCCGCCAGAGCTCCTCCGGGAGCACCACCGGGTCGGGTGGGCGAACGTCGGACGTCACGACCGCTTCTTCCGCTTGGGGCGGTGAACGCGTGAGCGCGCGGGTCGCCGGGGCTCGGACGGCCGTCGCGACCGGGCCGGTGGGGCCGGCGCCTTTCTGACGGCCGGTGTCGCGAGCTCGGGGCCGAACACCCGCGTGAGCGCCTCGTCGGCGCCCGGCCGGGAGACGTCGACGGTCTCGACCGACATCCCCGACTTCCGCGCCTGATCGGCGACGCGGTCGACCTGGGAGGGTCTGAGGACGGCGGCGACGACGCCGGCCTGCGCGACGCCGCGACCGGTCCGACCCGAACGGTGGACGAGGTCGTCCGTCGAGTGCGGCGGTCCCACGTGGACCACGTGGCCGACGTCGACGATGTCGAGCCCCCGGCCCGCGAGGTCCGTGGTCACCAGGACACGGACGGCACCCGAGGCCAGCTCGGAGAACGCGGACGAGCGCCGGGTGGGGGAGTCCGACCCCTTCACGCCGGCCACGCGTACGCCGGTGTCCGCGATGGCGGCACGCAGCGCGTCGACGGCATCCCGGCGAGGGACGAAGAAGAGTCCCCGCGTGCAGCGGGCTGCCAGTGCGACCGCCACGCCGTCAGGATCCGGGGTGGAGAGGATGACCAGCTGACGTGGCGCGCCCGTTGTCGTCGTCGTCCCCGTCGCGGTCTTCGCGGCCGCGGTCTCGGCCTCCGGTGACACCCCGGGACCGGGTTCCTGCTGTGCCGACGTCGGCGCGCGCTCGACGCGGTGGACCCGGAGGCCGGGCCGCGCCTCGCGCAGGCGTCGCTGAACGTCGGCGTCGGCGGTGGCCGTGGTCGCCACGAGTCCCGCACCGGCGCAGGCGGCGAGAAGCGACTCGGTCTGTTCGACGAACGAGGGCCCCAGGAGCTGGTCGGCCTCGTCGAGCACCATCACCCGCGCGTCGGTGAGCGACACGGCTCGGGACCGGACCAGGTCGGCCAGGCGACCCGGCGTGCCCACGGCCACGTCGACCGGGGCGATGAGGGCGCGACGATCCCGCTTGATCGGCTGGCCGCCGACGAACGAGGCCACCCGCAGCCCGGCGCCCGCGCCCACCTCCGCGAGGACCTCGGCGCTCTGCTCCGCGAGTTCGCGGGTGGGTGCCACGACGACCGCTCGGGGCCGGCCCGGCAGGCTCGGTGACCCCGCGAGGCGGTGGACCACCCCGATCGCGAACACGAGCGTCTTGCCGGAGCCGGTCGGCGCCACCGCGAGCAGGCTCTCGCCGCCGACGGCGTCGGCGAGCGCGGCCGCCTGCACCGGTGTCGGCTCGCCCGAGACGAGCGCGGACACGGCATGTCTGATCGGGACCGACACCCCGAGGTCCTCGAGGAGCCGGCCCAGACCACCGGGCTGCGAACCGCTCAGGCCCGGACCTCCGAACGATCGCCGCTCCACAGAGTGTGGAAGCTGCCCTCACGGTCGGTGCGCTGATAGGTGTGCGCGCCGAAGAAGTCGCGCTGACCCTGGATCAACGCGGCGGGCAGACGCTCGGTGCGCAGGCCGTCGTAGTACGCGAGCGCGGCCGAGAAACCCGGCGCGGGGATGCCCGCGGTGACCGCGGTCGCGACGACGCGGCGCCAGCTGTCCACGCAGTCCGCCAGTGCCTCGGCGAAGTACGGCGCCGCGAGCAGGGAGGGCAGCGACGGGTCGGCGGCGTACGCCTCACGGATCCGGTCGAGGAACGTGGCGCGGATGATGCAACCGCCGCGCCAGATGGTGGCGAGGTCGCCACGGGCGACGTCCCACCCGTACTCCGCGCTGGCCGCCGTGATCTGGTCGAATCCCTGCGCGTAGGCGATGACCTTGGACGCGTAGAGCGCCCGACGGACGTCCTCGACGAACTCGGGACCGGTCTGTGTCGGGGTCGACACCGAGCCGGCGGGCAGGGCGCGCCCGGCTTCCCGCTGGGGGACGGAGCTCGACAGCGCGCGGGCGAAGACGGCCTCGGCGATGCCGGTGACCGGGACGCCCAGATCGAGGGCGGACTTCACCGTCCACCGACCGGTGCCCTTCTGGCCCGCGCGGTCGACGATCACGTCGACGAGCGGGCCCCCGGTCTCGGCGTCGACCTGCGCGAGCACCTCCGCCGTGATCTCGATGAGGTACGAGTCGAGCTCACCGGTGTTCCACTCGCGGAAGACGTCGGCCATGGCCGCCGGTTCGATCCCCGCCACACCGCGGAGGAGGTGGTAGGCCTCGCCGATCAACTGCATGTCCGAGTACTCGATGCCGTTGTGCACCATCTTGACGAAGTGGCCCGAGCCGTCCTCGCCGACATGGGTGCAGCACGGCGTGCCGTCGACCTTGGCCGAGATGTCCTCGAGCATGGGTCCGACGACCTCGTAGCTGGACGCCGGCCCGCCCGGCATGATGGACGGCCCCTCCAGGGCACCTTCCTCGCCGCCCGAGATGCCCGCGCCGATGAACCGGATGCCGCGCTCGGCCATGGCCTTCTCGCGACGGATGGTGTCCGTGTAGAGGGAGTTGCCGCCGTCGATGATGATGTCGCCCTCGTCGAACGCGTCGGCGAGCGCGTCGATCACCGCGTCGGTGGGCGCGCCCGCCTGCACCATCACGAGTGCGCGCCGCGGCGAGCGCAGGGCGGCGGCGAACTCGGCGATCGTCTCGGTGCGGACGAAGTCACCGTCCGCACCGTGTTCCGAGAGCAGGGCGTCGGTCTTGCCCGCGGAGCGGTTGTGGACCGCCACCGTATACCCGTGCCGGGCGAAATTGCGGGCGATGTTCGAGCCCATGACGGCGAGGCCGGTCACTCCGATGTCGGCGGTGCCGACAGTGCCGGCGGCGGGCTGCGCGTCCTCGCGTTCTGTACTCATGCGACTCAGCGTAGTCGACGCCCGCGAAGCGAACGGACCTGCATCGATGCGAGCTATCGGCCGGGCCGGAGGCGGGGTGGCGGCAGCGAAGTGGTTGATAGGTCAGACGTGCACTGAGTGCAAGGATTCGTCGATCGGCTGAAAAACTCTTGGTAACAACTGGCGATGTGTTGTAACACTTATGGTCGGGCCAGATGACCTGGACCACAACGATTCGGGGGACGGATCGCCGTGGTCCGGACGTCTCCGCGGAGGCGCGCCGGACCCGGTTCGGGGACTCTACGAGGGGAAAGACCAGACATGACCGGCTCATTGCTGCCCACGCAGTTGGCGGGGACACGCACGCTGTTCGATGACACGGTCGAGGTGCTCGGTGGCCTCCGGGCCGGCTATCCGAAGTTCTACTCGATCGCGGACCTGGGGACGCAGTCGCGGCGCCGGTGGGTGCCGCTCGAGCGGGCCGTGGACAGTGGCCGTGTGGAGCAGATGTTCCGCGACCACTTCACCGAATCCGGAGACATCCGCTTCTCGACGTACCTGGTCGCGGAGGCCTTCACCCACGGTGTCCTCGGTCGCGCGGTCGCCAGCTTCGTCACCATCGGCCGCGTCTGGGACACCGGCGCCGAGAACATGGCCGTGCGGACAGACATCGAGGGGGGCCTCGACTGGGCCGGCGTCCGCGACACCACCCTCCGGGTGCTGCCGGACGACCCCGCCGCGGGATCACCCGGCACCGTTGTCCTCCCGTGCGAGCAGGCGCTCGCGCAGTGGCTCGCCTGCCGGTCCCGCTCGACCCTGACGGCGGTGTTCGAGGGCCTCGCCGAGGTGAGCAACTGCAGTGTCGACACGCTCTGGTCGATGGCCGGTGAATGTGTCCTGGGGGCCGCGACGATCGTGCCGACGTTCGCCGACACCAGCCCGGAGACCGGATACCGGCGCGGACAGATGGTGCTCCAGGCCCTTCACGATTCCGGATTGGCCGTCCGCCGGCGTAGCCGGCTCCCGCGCACCCCGGGCTCGGGGCCCATCCCCGTGCGCGACCGGGGGTGGCGCTCCGTCCGCTGACCCGGGAGGCGTGAGTGATCCCGCACGAGTACGGCCCGGGTAACGTTCGACCCCGGTGGTCCGGACCGGCCGGGCCGGGGAGATGAGGTCAGATGTCCGACACCGCTGACAGTGAAGTGCTCGAGCGGATCCGCGCCCATTCCGGCATCGGCTTCGGCGGCAACATCGGGATCGAGTACACCGAGGTCACTCCCGACAAGGTGGTCGTGACAGTAGAGGTGAAGCCGCACCTCCACCAGCCGTACGGCATCGTCCACGGCGGGGTCTACTGCGCGATCGTCGAAGAGGTCGCCAGCGTGGCCGGCGCGGTGTGGCTCGGGGGCGAGGGCAAGGTCGTCGGGGTGAACAACTCGACCGACTTCCTCCGCGCCGTCACCGAGGGCACCCTCACGGCGACCGGGACCCCCGTGCACCGCGGCCGGTCCCAACAGCTCTGGCGGGTCGAGATCGCCGATGACCACGGACGTACCGCGGCGGTGGGTCAGGTGCGGCTGGCGAACCTACAGTAACCGGCCGCGCCGGGGACCGGCTGCGAGACGGCGACGCGCCCGACGGCAACCTGCCCGCCGGGCGCGTTCCTCGTCGTCGACCCCGGTAGCCGGGCCCTCAGTCGACGGGCCCGAGTCGAGCGGTTCTCAGTCGACCGAGGCGGATGCGGACTGTTCCTCCCGCGACCGATCAGCGGACCGCTGGGCGGCGTCGTCGGCGGCCACCCGCTCGAGGGCCTGGCGCGCGTAGACCCACTGCTTCGTGGAGGTCAGCTGCGAGCGGTGATCGCCGCCCATGTGCATCCCCCACGAGAACATCGTCGTGATGCGGTTCTTGAAACCGATCAGGTAGGCGAGGTGCACGACGAGCCACATGACCCAGGCGATGAAGCCTGAGATCTCGATCGGGCCCATCTTCACCACCGCGCTGTAGCGCGACACCGTGGCCATGGAGCCCTTGTCGAAGTACTTGAACGGCTTCCGCTCGGCCGGGGTCCGGCCCTTCTCGACCTCGGCGATGATCTGCTTGGCCGCGTACTTGCCACCCTGGATGGCGACCTGCGCGACACCGGGCAGGTTGTCCAGGCTCATCATGTCGCCCACCACGAAGATCTCCGGGTGGCCCGGCAGTGAGAGGTCTTTGTTGACCAGCACGCGTCCGGCGCGGTCGATCTCGGCGTCCGTCTGGTCGGCGAGCTGCTTGCCCAGGGGGCTGGCCTTGACGCCGGCGGACCAGATCTTGCACGAGGCGTCGATGCGACGGACGGAGCCGTCCGGATCCTTGACCTCGATGCCCTGGTAGTCGACGTTGGTGACCATCGCGTTGAGCTGGATCTCGACGCCCATCTTCTCCAGGCGGGCCCGCGCGGCGTTGCCGAGGTTGTTGCCGAACGGCGGCAGCACCGCGGGCGCGGCGTCGAGGAGGATGACGCGGGCGGAGGCCGGGTCGATACGGCGGAAGCTGTTCCGGAGGGTGTGCTGGGCGAGCTCGGCGACCTGGCCGGCCATCTCCACACCGGTGGGGCCGGCGCCGACGATCACGAAGGTCAGCAGGCGACGGCGCTCCTCCTCGTCGTCGATCACCTCGGCCTGCTCGAAGCAGCCGAGAATACGGCTGCGCAGCTCGAGCGCGTCGTCGACCGTCTTCATGCCGGGCGCCCAGCGCTCGAAGTGGTCGTTACCGAAGTAGGACTGATTGGCGCCCGCGGCGACGATGAGGCTGTCGTACTCGAGATCGAAGTCGATGTGGCCGGCCGAGGCGTGGAGCTTCTTGGCCGCCACGTCGATCGTGTCCACGTCACCGAGGACAACCGTGGCGTTCTTCTGGTCCCGCAGGATGAGGCGGGTCGGCGGGGCGATCTCGCCCACCGAGAGGATGCCGGTGGCCACCTGGTAGAGCAGCGGCTGGAACAGGTGGTGGCCCGTCCTGGCGACCAACGTCACGTCGACGTCGGCCTTCTCGAGCTGCTGGGCGGCGAACAGACCGCCGAAGCCGGAGCCGATGATGACGACGCGGTGCCGGCGGCCGGCCGGTGCGGTGGCGGTGACCTGGTCGGTTGCGGGCTCGGTCATGGCGGCTCCTGATGAGGCTGGTCTGGGTGAGGGGCTCGTTGGCCTCGTCGGTCTGGGGCCCGCGCAACTACCGCCGGGCACGAGTCCCCAGGATAGTGCGCCGACCGACGCCGTGCACACGTAGAGGCGCGGCGCGCGGGGGCGCGGGCCCCCGCCGCTGCTGAGCCGTAGGGTCGCCGCCGCGCCTGAGCCGGGGGACGGCCGGGCGGCGGTAGCGTCCCTGTGACGCGAGCCCCACAAGGAGGGACACCGGTGGTCAGAGTCGAACCCCAGGTCGTCGACCTCGAGCGCTGGCCCGCGCTCGCTCCGCCGTCCGGGGTACCGGGCCAGCCGCCGGTTCTCATCGCCCAGGCGCTGCGCCGGTCGGCGCGCGAGCTCGGGCTGCGGATCGACTACCCCGACGCGTCGGCGGCGGGGGAGTACGACGCCCCAGTCCGAGTGGTGCTGCGCGAGCCGGAGCACTTCTGGGCGCGCCTGGCGGAGTGCGGCGTGGTCGGGCTCGGCGAGTCGTTCATGGCCGGAGACTGGACCACGCCCGACTTGTGTGCCGCCATCACGACGCTGGCCCCGTGGATCGCCGCGAACGCCGACTGCGCCCACCCGGGGGAGCGGGCGTACGGGCGTGAGGGCCGCGGCTCCGTCGGCGGTGGGCGGCGGCGGGGCTGCCCCGTCACGGTGGAGCTGGAGGACTCCGTACCCGGCGCGCTGACCTCTCTGTACACGGACGAGACGATGTCGACCTCGGGCGCCGTCTTCGCGTCCGGTGCCCGGACCCGGTCCCGACTGCAGGACGGGACCGACGTGGTCCACCTGGAGGCGCCGTCCCCGGCCCCCCGGCGGGGCGACCTGGGGGATGCCCAGCGTCGGTCGGCCGACACGATGCTGACGCTGGCGGGGGTGGAGGACGGCTCCCACGTGCTCGTGGCGACGCCCGGGTGGGGCGAGCTGCCCATGCGCGCCGCGGAGCGCGGGGCCCACGTGCGCACCATGACGGCGTCCACCGAGAGGTTGTCGGCGCTGGGGTCGAGGTTCGCCGCGGCGGGGCTGGACGAGGAGATCTCCCTGTTCCTCGGGGCCCCGTCCGACGCCGCCGGGATGGTCGACGCCGTCGTCGCGGCGGACCCCGGCGCGACCGCCGGCCGCGCCGGGCACGACGAGGTGATCG
>NZ_KV823807.1:0-1240 GCF_001815995.1 Dietzia sp. HMSC21D01
AACGCGGCCAGGGCGGCCGCGTCGAGGTCGAGGGACAGGGTCGGCGCGGCCTCCAGCTCGTCGAGCGTGCGGGCGACATCGAGGCCGAACGGTCCGACCCGGGTCCGGCGCAGCGCCGTGAGGTGGCCCCCGACGCCGAGCGCGGCGCCGAGGTCACGGGCGAGCGCGCGGATGTAGGTCCCCGTGGAGCAGTCGACGACGACGACGAGGTCGATCACCGCCCCGGCGCGGACCCGCTCGAGCACGTCGAACCGGGAGACGGTGACCCGCCGGGACCGGAGCTCGACCTCCTCCCCCGCCCGCACCCTGTCGTAGGCCCGCCTCCCGTCGACCTTGATCGCGCTGACCGCCGACGGCACCTGGTCGATCTCCCCCGTCAGGTCGGCCACGGCCGCGTCGATCGCGGTGTCGGTCACCGCGGAGGCGTCCACGGTCGCGGTGGTCTCCCCCTGGGCGTCGTCGGTGGTCGTGGTCTCGCCGAGGCGGATGGTCGCCTCGTAGGACTTGGTCTCCAGCGCGAGCATGCCGAGCATCTTGGTGGCGCGTTCGATGCCCACGACGAGCACACCCGTGGCCATGGGGTCGAGGGTGCCGGCGTGTCCGACCTTGCGGGTGCCGAAGAACCTGCGCAGTCGCGCCACCACGTCGTGGCTGCTCATCCCCCCGGGCTTGTCCACGACCACCAGGCCGGGTTCGGGGGCGGGACGGGGGTCGGGTCTGCGCGGCGTCACGGCCCCACGCTATCGACACCCGCGGGCCGCAGCACGATCGCCGAGGCCACGTGGCCGCCCCGGACGGCCCAGCGGCCGTGGAACTCGGTCGCGTCCGGGCCGCCGTCCACCGTCTGCGCGTCGACGAGGATCCGCGAGACGAGCGTGCCCCGGACCACCTCGTCGTCGTCCCCGTCGGGTACCAGGGTGATGTGCGCGTCGGCGAACCCCAGCCACCGGTGGGTGAGCGGGAACCACGCCTTGTACGTGGCCTCCTTCGCGGTGAACAGCAGCGCGTCCCACGCCACCGACGGCATCTCCGTGCGCGCGGCACGCACCCACGCCGCCTCCTCCGGCAGCGACACCGCCTCGAGCACCCCGTCGGCGAGCGGTTCGTGCCGTTCGACGTCCAATCCCACCGATCGCACCCGACCGGCCCGGGCCAGCGCGGCCGCGCGCAGACCGTCGGTGTGCGTCAGCGTGCCCACGAGCCCCGGGGGCCACACCGGCACGCCCCGCGCGCCCCGAAG
>NZ_KV823808.1:0-1060 GCF_001815995.1 Dietzia sp. HMSC21D01
CGCACCCTCGAGGAGCACCTCGGCCGCGCGGAGCGCGCCCACCTGGCCGCACGGGCGCGACTGGCCGAGCTGCAGCGCCTCGAGCGGGAGGCCGATCAGCGGATCGCGCGGTTGGCCGCGCGCATCGAGACCCTCGAACAGAACAAGGGCGCCGGTGACGGCGCCGACTGGGTCGTGCGGCACCTCGGCGCGGACGCCGTGGCGGGCACGGTGGGGGAGTCGCTCGGCGTGCGCGACGGCTGGGAGCGCGCGATCGGTGTGGCGCTCGGCCCCGCCGTCGACGCGGTGGTCGTGGACGCCCGCGTGGACCGTGGGGAGGTGCTCGCCGCGTTGCGCGAGGCCGACGCCGGTCGGGCGGGGCTTGTGGGCCGCGGCGTGCCCGGCGGGGACTACCGGCTCGAGGTGGACCTCGTCGACGGCGCCCGGTGGGCCTTGGACGTGGTGGACGTGCCCGAGGACCTGGTCGCCGCTGTGACCGCCCTGTTGGTGGACGTGGTTGTCGTCGACGACCTGGCCGCCGCCCACGCGCAGGTCGACGCGGACCGGCGCGTGCGCGCGGTGACCCGGGGCGGGGAGCTCGCCGGCGCTGGGTGGACCGTGGGTGGCTCGGCGTCCGGGCGCACGGGTCTGGAGATCCAGTCCGCGATCGACGCCGCGGTCGCCGAACGTGACTCGGTCCGTGCCGAGATCGAGACGACGCGCGCCGAGCTGGCCGGTGCCGAGGCGGAGGACGCCGAGCGCGCCGACCGCTACTCGGAGACCCTCGCCGCGATCGGGGAGTCCGACGCCGCGATCGAGGAGATCTACGCCGAGCTCGCCCGCATCGGACAGCGGAGGCGTCGCGCCGAGGCGGACGTGCGCCGCCTCGAGCAGTCGCGGCGCATCGCCGTGGACAAGCTCGACGCCGCGCGCGCCGAGCACGCCGAGCTGTCCGACCGGCTCGTCCGGGCGGGTGACGACGACGACGAAGTCAGGCCGCCCGAGGACGACGGTCGGGTCGCGGCGCAGGCGGAGGTGGCGGCAGCCCGGGCCGCCGAACTGGAGGCGAGGCTCGCGCACC
>NZ_KV823809.1:0-21968 GCF_001815995.1 Dietzia sp. HMSC21D01
GGCCGTGGCGCCGGCCGCCGCGGCCGAGCCGGTCGCGGCCTGACCGCCCACCCTGCACGATGGCGGCAAGGCCCGACCCCGCGCCCCCGCCACCCACCCCAAGGAGGAGACACCATGGCCAGCACCACCGTCATCGTCGGATCGGCCGAGGGCCTGCACGCCCGCCCGGCCGGCATCATCGCCGAGGCCGCCGAGAAGTACGACACGGACATCGAGATCACCTTCGACGGCGAGGAGGCCGACGCCGCCTCGGCGATGCTCATCATGGCACTCGGTGCGGAGAAGGGCGCCGAGGTCACGGTGAGCGGCGACGACGCCGACGCCGTGGCCGAAATCGCCGCCCTCATCGAGCAAGACCTCGACGCCGACTGAGTCGGCGCTGCGCCCGCCCGGCGCTCACCGTCGAGAAGACGGTTCCGCCCGTATCGCCCGAGAGGCGACGTGCGAAACCGTCTTCTCGATGAGGACGAGGGCCCGGCGCCGGACCCAGGCGACCTCCTGCGAGGGGACGGCTCAAGTATGAGCCCGCCGGGGTGAACCTGTTGTTATTTCGCGAGCGACAGCGCTGTCAGGACGGTCTCCACCTCGGCCCGGTCACGTCCCCGCAGACCCAGGAGCGGACGGGGCAGGCAGGCGTCCGGAGCGAGGCGGAGCAGTTCGGCGACGGCTGCCACCACCCGCAGGCTCCCGTGCCGGGCGAACAGGTCCCACAGTGGGGCGAGCCGGTCCGACTCGGCGGAGGCCTCCCCGCTGTCGCCCGCCAGCGCCGCGCGGGCGATCTCGAGGGCAGGGTCGGGCAGCGTGCCGGCGAGGACGGAGTACCAGCAGTCGCAGCCACCGAGGAGCGCCGCGGCGGCCGAGGGATCGCCGGAGACCCCCAACCCGACGCGCGCGGGGACGGCCGCCCGGAGCCGCGCGATGTGCTCGCGCGCGGCCTCGGCGGCGGGCGGGGGCGGTGGGATCTTGATCGACGCGACCGCGGGAAGCTCAGTCAGACGAGCGTAGAGCTCGGGCGTGAAGTCGAAGCGGGTGGTGCCGGGGTTGTCGTAGACCACCATCGGGACGGACAGCTCGGTCGCGACGTCGGTGTGCAAGCCCACCACGTCGTCGGCGGTGAGCGGCTGGTAGCTCATGGGGGCGAGCATGACCGCGGCGGCGCCGGCCGCCTGCGCGTCGTGGGCGAGCGCCCGCGCGTGGGAGGTGCGCAGCGCGCTGATGCCGACGATCACCGGGGTTCCGCCCGCGTGCCGAACGGTCAGCTCGGCCACGCGGCGCCGCTCGGCCCGGTCGAGGTAGGCGTACGAGCCGGTCGAGCCCAGGGCGCCGATCGAGTCGATCCCGGCGCGCGCCAGCCGCTCGACGATCCCCGCGTATGCGTGCTCGTCGACACGGTCGTCGCGCAGCGGGGTGAGGGGGAACGCGCTCAGGCCGGTGGTCACGCCCGCGCCGACCGCCTCCGCGGCCGCGCGCGCCGCCCCGGCCCGGTCGGCGGTCACAGCCTCAGCACCCGTCCGCACACCACCGGGTGCACCTCGTCGCAGCACTCGGCGACGGTCTGGTTGAGCGCACCGAGCAGGTCCCATGCCGGGCCTCCTTCGTCGATGTGGTGACCTGACTCTAGAGGGTCGCGGGACGTGTTGATCCCCTGGTGGCGGCGCCCGACGGCAGGGTTTCCGGGCAGCAGTCGACAGGTGACGTCGTGACGGGCGGCGTCGGCGAGCGGGCCGGCGTGCTCGGGGAGCCCGGCGTGTGTGGGGTCCGTCGCCGCCGAGCTCGGTCCCGCTCAGCCATCGACGGCGGCTCCCAGTACTTCTGGCCTGACGCGAAACCGCACACGGACGTACCGTCGGGGTATGACCCCGCAGGCAGCATCGCCCGTCTCCCTCGGTTCCCGGTACGCCACCGAGTTCCCCGAGCTCGGGGTGCCGTGGAAGGCGGCCGAGGCGTCGGATCCGCGCCTCCTCGCACTCAACGAGCCGCTGGCCGCCGAGCTGGGTCTGGACCCGGAGTACCTGCGCGGTGAGGAAGGGGTGCGCCTGCTCACGGGCAACCACGTGCCGGACGGCGCCACGCCGGTCGCCCAGGCCTACGCGGGCCACCAGTTCGGCGGGTACTCGCCGCGGCTGGGCGACGGGCGCGCGCTGCTGCTCGGCGAGCTGCCCGACGGCCGCGACCTGCACCTCAAGGGCTCGGGCAGGACCCCCTTCGCACGCGGTGGCGACGGCCTGGCCGCGGTCGGCCCCATGCTGCGCGAGTACCTCATCAGCGAGGCGATGCACGCCCTCGGCGTGCCCACCACCCGCGCGCTCGCCGTGGTGGCCACGGGCACCACCGTGTACCGCGAGACGCCGCTGCCCGGCGCGGTGCTGGCGCGCGTCGCGGCGAGTCACCTGAGGGTGGGGACGTTCCAGTTCGCACGGTCGACCGACGACGGCGAGCTGCTGCGTCGGCTGGCCGATCACGCCATCGCCCGGCACCACCCGCACGCCGCGGACGCGGAGAACCCCTACCTGGAGCTGTTCACCTCCGTCGTCGGCGCCCAGGCCGACCTCGTGGCCCGCTGGATGCTGCTCGGGTTCATCCACGGCGTCATGAACACCGACAACACGACCATCTCCGGCGAGACCATCGACTACGGGCCGTGCGCGTTCATGGACACCTTCGACCCGGCGACCGTGTTCAGCTCGATCGACACCGGCGGGCGCTACGCCTACGCCAACCAGCCGCCGGTGCTGCAGTGGAACCTCGCCCGCTTCGCCGAGACCCTCGTGCCGCTCGTCGATCCGGACACGGAGGAGGCGGTCCGCCTGCTCACGGAGGTCCTCAACACCTTCCCGGAGCGGTACCAGCAGGCGTGGACGGCCGGGATGCGGGACAAGCTGGGGCTGTCGGCCGAGGTCCCGGACGCCGAGGCGGACGACCTGATCGAGGAGCTGTCCCGGCTCCTCAACGCCACCCGGCCCGACCACACCGGCTTCTTCCGCGCCCTCGGTGCGGCCGCGGCCGGGGACAGCGCGCCGGTCCGAGAGCACGTCGGCACCTTGGCGGAGGGCTGGCTCTCGAGGTGGCGGGCCCTCGGACCCGACCAGGGATCGATGGCTCGTGCCAATCCGCTGTACATCCCGCGCAACCACCTCGTCGAAGAGGCCCTCGACGCGGCCACGGCAGGGGACATGGGACCGTTCGAGGAACTCCTCGTCGTCGTCACCGATCCCTACACCGAGCGCCCGGGGCGCGAGCGCTACGCACAACCGGCCCCTCCGGACGCCGCGAAGCACGTCACCTACTGCGGAACCTGAGCCGAATCTCATCCCCGTACAGGCGTCTTGACAGGAAACATTTACTTAGTGGCCCTGCCTGGAGCGCCGGTGGGCACCCTGGGGGTCATACAGTGCGGATATTCATCGCGGACAGCGACGGCGGCTGCTCATCGGGTCTGCAGCGGCACGCGCATCATCTACGACTGGATGGACGCCCACCCGGAAGACCTCGACCGCGTGGTGGCCGTCGGGATGATCGGCGACCCTTACCGGCCGCGTGACCGCTGGCTCGACGGCACCCCGGACCCCGGCTGGCAGGGCGTGGCCGAACCTCGGCGCGGCCCCATCCCCGACCGCACCCACTGGGTGTACGTGCCGGGGGACCCGCTGAGCGGCGTGCTCCCGGACTGCCTTCTGCGGGGCGTCCCCGCTGACGCGGCTCGGCGCGGCCATCGTCGACCGCGTCGAGGCATGTGGCCGCGAGAGCGGCGGCCACTCCGGTGACGTCGCCGGCCACGGCCCCGGTTCGGGGGGCCGGCTGTTCCCACGGCGCGCGGCCGATGCTCAGAGAGTGCGCGTCCGGGATGGCGTAGCGAACGGCCGGTTCCGGCCCGCGGCGCCGAGCAGGTCCTCGAACGCCGACGCGGACCGGGGCGTGGGGAGCAGCCCCCCGTTGGCGTCGGCGAGAAGTGAGTTCACGGTCTCCCGCGCGCACGTCTTGTTGGAGCCGAGGAACCCGCGCGGGCCGCGCTTGATCCAGCCCACGACGTACAGGCCGGGGACGACGCTGCCGCCTACCGCGTCGAGGACGCGGCCCTCGCGGCTGGGGATCGTCGCGGTGTCCGGGTCGAACGGCACGCCCGGCACCTCGACCCCGCGGTAGCCGACCGAACCCAGCACGAGACCCGCCGGGATGGTCTCCTCCGAACCGGGCCGGGGCACGGCGCGGACCCGGCCCGTCTCGCCGCCGACGAGGTCGGTGCGCACCACGCGCAGGCCCTCGGCACGCTCCGTACCCACGATCTCGACCGGCGCGGTCTGGAACCGCAGGACGATCCGGCGGCGCCCGGTGTCGCGGGCGGCGGTGGTGCCGTAGGGGCCGTCCGGGCCGTCCGCGGGCACGGATTCTCCGGCGGAGCGGGCCGCGATGTGGGCCAGGTACTCCGCCTTCAGCCGGCCCTGGCGGGTGGTCGCGGCGTCGGGGTCGATGCCGTCAGGGGCGTCGACCCGCAGGTCGATGTCGTCCCGCGCGGCGAGTCCGACCAGCTCGGGCAGCGTGAACGCGGCGTGCTCCGGGCCGCGGCGGCCGAGCACCACGACCTCGCGGACCCGGCTGTTTCGCAGCGCCTCCAGGGCGTGGCGGGCGATGGAGGTGTCGGCGAGCCGCTCCGGGTCGGTGGCGAAGATGCGCGCGACGTCGAGGGCCACGTTGCCGTTGCCGACGATCACCGCGCGCTCGTGGTCCAGCGGGACGTGGACGTCCGCGTGGTCGGGGTGGTCGTTGTACCAGGCCACCACTTCCGTGGCCGACGTGCTCCCGGGCAGATCGGTGCCGGGGATGTCGAGTGGCCGGTCCGTGCCGGCGCCGGTCGCGTAGACGACCGCGTGATGATGGGCCGCCAGTTCCGCGGCCGTGACGTCCTCGCCGACGTGCACCCCGAGTCGGTACCCGAACCCGGGCTGGTCCTCGATGGCCCGGAACAGGTCGGCCACCGCGCGCGTACTGGTGTGGTCGGGTGCCACCCCGTGCCGGGCCAGGCCGTGCGGCACGGGCAGTCGTTCGAATACCGTCACCTCCACCCCGGGCTGGCGGAGCAGTTCGTCGGCGGCGTACAGTGCCGCCGGACCGGCGCCCACCACGGCCACCCGCACGGTCGCGCGCGTGGGGCCGAGGCGCACGAGTGTGGGGACGCGCGCCTGCGGCCTGGAAGGGCGGTCGTCGCCGGTCAGTTCGGCGTTGATCTGCAGGAAGTCGTGCTGCTCCGGGGCCAGCTCGGTGTGCGGCACGATCGCCCCGACCGGGCACGCCCCCACGCACGCCCCGCAGTCCACGCAGGACACCGGGTCGATGTAGAGCATCTCCGCCGTGGCGAAATCCGGCTCGTCGGGCGTCGGATGGATGCAGTTGACCGGGCAGGCGTGGACGCACGACGCGTCCGCGCAGCAGGCCTGGGTGATGACGTGGGGCATGGGTTGGTGCCTGTCCGGGAGGGGGTGTGGTCAGTCGCGGAACGCCACGGACGGCTCGCCGCGGTACCGCGAGGGTCGTCCGTCGATCTTCAGGGCCTTCCACAGCCGGCGGGACGTCCGGTTCATCAGTCCCGACTGCTCGGCCAGCATCCGGACGTCACCGAAGAGGTCGGACAGGAACCGCCGCGACTCTGGGTTATCCCAGTACAGTTCGCGGACGACCTCTTCTGGGATGTCGAAGGTTTCCCGGAACTCGCGGGTCGGCTTGAGGATCGCGTCGCACAGCACCCGCATGATCACCGGGAACGCCAGGGAGACGAGGTACGCGTCCCATCGGGACAGCTTGGGGGCGTTGCGCGCGACGTAGGTGTGCGCGAACGAGATGTGGCGCGCCTCCTCGGCGATGTGGATCTCCATGATCCGCGACAGCACCGGCGGCAGCGAGTCCGAGTTGCGCAGGACCTGCTTCTGAGTGTGGTCGATCGGCTCCTCGCCGGCCAGTACGGCGATGAAGAAGGCGACCGGGAAGCGACCGGCGGCCAGCGGGAGGAGCGGTGAGAGTCGCCGCAGCCAGCGCGGCATGCCCGGGACGTCCGCCCCGATCTGGTTGACACCCTGCTGGAACATCTGCGTGTGGTGGCATTCCTCGGTGGCCTCGTGGGTGAGATACCGGAACTCCGCGGAGCCGTTCTCGGCCTTGAAGACGTACTGCATGATCCCGCGTATGAGGATGTTCTCGAACTGCAGGCCCACCTTCATGATGTTGGCCTGACGCCACAGCCCGATCTCGATCTGCTTCTCCAGCGGCTGGGACTTGTACCAGGGGTGACCACCGAGCGGATCGAGCCCGGCGGGCAGGACCCAGCGCTCGTCCGTGGGGTCGACGGAGAAGTCCGGGTGGTCCCAGGCGATGTCCTTGAACGGGTCGAAGCTGCGGTGCACGGAGGCGTGCGACAGGCGGCGGAGCGTGTCCTCGTACTCGTCTGTGCTCGCCGTGGGGGCGGGTGCGGCTGCGGACATGATCTTCCTTCCGGTCACCGACCCGGCGGGTCGGGAGGCTTGGAATCAAGCGGATGGGACAGAGAGACATCCGCGATCTATTCGTCTCTGACGCTAGACACAGAGGGGCAATTCGTCAAGCAGTCATGAGGGGTGTCAGCTCTGCCGGCGCGCACCGCGCGGGTCAGCGCTGCGGATACGCGCCGAGGAGGGGGCCCAGGTGGTTCCGGGCGAAGGACCGCGCGACGGCGGGGTCGTCGAGGTCGATGGTCGTCGACGGCGTGAGGACGAAGGAGACGACCAGCCGGGCCGTCAGTTCGGCCACGACCAGCACCTCCTCGTCGCTTCGCGGCTCGGGTGCGGCGCGGCTTATCTCCGCGGCGAGGAAGTGTGCGGCGGCGGTGATGAGCGGCGCGCCCTGGACGGTGAAGTGGGGAACGGTCGCCTCGGGCTCGGTCTCGAGGAGGCGGTTGAGCAGGTCGTGGTCGCGAAGCGTCTGCACCGTGAACGAGAAGCCCTCGGTGAGTTTGTCCTCGATGGAGTCGTGCGCCTCGAGCTCCCGCTGCAGGTCCGCCAGGAACCACGATGCCTCGCGCAGGAGCGTCGCCTCCACGAGTTCCTGCTTGTTGGCGAATCGCCGGTACAGGGTCATCCGTGCCAGGCCCGCCCGCCGGGTGATGTCGTTCATCGTCGACCGGGCGATCCCGACGCTCTCGAACTGCGCAGCGGCCGCGTCGAGGAGCTGTTCGCGGATCGGGTCGTCGACCTCGGCGGCGTCCGGCAGCCCGCGTCCGGAACGGAGCATCGCCAGGGGGTCGGACGGCGGGTTCTCGCTCATGGGGTCGATTGTCCCACCCAGCTGCGGCCGTGCCGCACCTCGCGCGCGGTCATGCCCCACCACCGGCGCGCGTACTGGCTGAAGGTGGTGGCGTCGCCGAGGTCCAGGGCCGAGGCGATCTGGTACAGCGGGATCTCCGTGGTGGTGAGCAGCCGCGTGGCGACCTCACGTCGGACCTCGTCGCGGACCGCGGAGAAGCTCGTGCCCTCGCCCGCCAGGCCGCGCTGCAACGAGCGGGGAGACATGGACAACAACCCGGCGATCCGCGCGAGGGACGAGGCGCCGGCGTCGAGGGACTGGTGGAGCGCCGCGCGGGTCCGGTCGGTCAGGGTCCGGCGGTCGGTGGGCACGTGCTGCTCGAGGTACCGCAGCGCCAGCTGTTGCACGACGTCGTCGCCGCCCGAGATCTCCCGGCCCAGGAGCGCGGACGGCACGCGCAGTACCGCGGAGGGGGTCGACGGCTTGACCGGCGCGCCGAAGAGCGCCTCGTACTGTGCGGCATCGGTGTTGAGCGGGCCCGGTAGCTCGACGGAGAGCAGCCCGTAGTCGCCGCCGAGCACGGTGCGCATGGCCCGGTGCAGGAAGAGCAGCACGAGGTCGACGGCCTGGGGCGGGATGAGCTGGGCGGGGTCCCGGTAGCCGAACCGCACGCCCACCACGTCCGGCTCACCGCGCGGATCGGGGACGACGGTGATCTCTATCGACCTCGAGTGGAAGAACAGGTACTTGGAGGTCATCTCGAGCGCCGCGGTGGTGGTGCGCGCGTTCTTCACGACCATCGCGACGGGTCCGAGCATGTCGAGGTCCTGGTGTTCGGCCACGCGCAGCCCGAGGTCGGGGCATTGGAGTTCGACGGCCGCGGTCTCCAGCAGGAGTGCGATCGCCAGGTCCTCGACCAGCATCTCGTCGCTGTCCAGGGCGCCGTGGGGCAGGCCGGATCGCCGCGCGAGGTCGTCGGCGTCGCCGCCGAGCCCGGCCACGACGGCGCGGACGCCCCGCAGTCCTGCGGATCGGATGAACGCCATGGGAGAACTCTGGGCGACGTGGCGCGAAAGAGCAACTTGTTGGCGCATTACGGAAACCATCGGTCACCGCGCGCGGTTACGGTTCGGGTCATGACTGGTAGCACCCACCTCTCGGACGGGCCGGGCACCGAGCCCGCCGACCCGCTGGACCTGCTCATCGTCGGGGCGGGGATGTCGGGCATAGACCTGGCCCACCACGTCCACCGCGCATTCCCGGACTGGCGCTGGGAGATCCACGACGTCCACGACGACCTCGGCGGGACCTGGCACACCTTCCGCTACCCGGGCATCCGCTCGGACTCGGACATGGCGACCTTCGGCTTCCCCTTCCGGCCCTGGCCCCACGACTCGACGCTCGGAAACGGCGAGGACATCAAGGAGTACATCCGCGACACCGCCCGCGAGGCCGGCGCGCTCGACCGTCTCCACCTGGGCTCGTGGGTCGCGGACGCCGACTGGCGGAGCGACGTGCAGCTGTACCGGGTGACCTGCCGGAATGCCGACGGCGAGCGTATCGTGTGGGCCCGCCGCGTGCACTTCGGCTCCGGCTACTACTCGCACTCCGAGGGTTTCCGCCCGGAGTTCCCCGGCGAGGAGGACTTCCGCGGGCAGATCATCCACCCGCAGCAGTGGCCGGAGGACCTCGACTACGCCGGCCGACGGTTCGTGGTGATCGGCTCGGGCGCTACCGCGGTGACGCTGGTCCCGGCGCTGGCGGAGCTCGGCGCTGACGTGACGATGCTGCAGCGCACCCCGAGCTACATCGGCCCGCTGCCGGAGAAAGACGTCATCAGCGCGGTGTGGAGGCGGTTGCTGCCGGCGCCGTGGGGCCACCGGGTGGCGCGGCTCAACCACGGCGCGCGCGACACCGCGCAGTTCGTGATCGCGCAGCGCCTGCCGTGGTTGTTCAAGGCGGCGCTGCGGGCGATGCAGCGACGCTACCTGCCGGCGGAGGAGATCGACCGGCATTTCACGCCGCCGTACCGGCCGTGGGACCAGCGCGTGTGCAAGGCCCCGGACGGTGACATCTTCCGCGTCATGCGCCGTGGCGCCGCGCGGGTGGTGACCGGGCACATCGACCGGTTCACCGAGAGCGGCATCCGCCTCACCACGGGCGAGCACGTCGACGCGGACGTCATCATCACCGCGACGGGCCTGCGGCTGCAGGTCTTCGGGGGCGGCACGCTGAGCATCGACGGCGAGCCGCTCGACGTCCCGTCGCTGGCCACGTACCGCGGCATGATGCTGGCGGGCGTGCCCAACGTCAGTTTCACGGTGGGCTACATCAACTCGTCGTGGACCCTGCGCGCGGACCTGGTCTCGCGCTACATGGTCCGCCTGTGGGGGTCCGGCGAGGAGGTCTACGCGCCGCGACTGCCCGACGGCCCGGCCGATCAACTCCTGCTGGACTTCGACGCCGGCTACATCCGGCGTGACGGTCACCTGTTCCCCAAGCAGGGCGCCTCGCGGCCGTGGCGCTACGTGCAGAACTTCCTGGTCGAGATCCCCGAGCTCGCCTTCGGTGACCAGCGCCGGGAGATGGCGTTCGGTCAGGACGTGGTCCTGACCGGCGCCCGCCGCGCGCCGGGCGCCGGTGGTGTCGCCGTGCGTGAGGTGACCGAGATGAGCGACGACGACGAGGTGGCGCGATCATGACCCGTTTCCTTCCGCGCCGGAGCGCCGGACGGTCCGGGCGGGCCGCCTCCGACGGTCCGGGCAGGCGCGTGCTCATCACCGGGGCGGCCTCGGGGCTGGGCCTGGCGCTGGCCCGGGAGTATCTGGAGCTCGGCGACGAGGTGATCCTCACCGACGTCCACGCCGATCCGCCCGCGGCGGTACGGGGGCTGCCCGGGCGGTGGTCGTACCGCCGTCTGGACGTCACGTCCGACGCCGACTGGGCGGCCGCCGCCGAGGACGTCGACTCACTGGACATCTTCGTCAACAACGCCGGAATCGCGGTCGGCGGGTCCCTGGATACCACGTCCATGGAGTCGTGGCGGCGGATCGTGGACATCAACCTGCTCGGCGTCGTGCGGGGTTGTCGCGCGCTCGCGCCGAAGCTCGGACGCGGCGGCCGGCTGGTCATCACCGCCTCGGCGGCGGGTCTGGTCCATGCGCCCAAGATGGGGGCCTACAACGCGACCAAGGCCGCCGCGGTCGCGCTGGGGGAGACCCTCGACGCCGAGCTGCGGCCGCGCGGGGTCTCCACGTCGGTGATCTGCCCGCTGTTCTTCCGGTCGGGTCTGGCGGAGTCGCTCTCCGGCGACGACCCGAAGGCGGACGAGATGGCGAGGAGGCTGCTCACGAGGACGCCGCTGACGTCGGAGATCATCGCGCGACGGTCGGTGCGCGGCGTCGAGGCCCGCCGGGTGGTCGTCACGCCCGACGCCCTGGCCACTATTTTCTGGTACTCGAAGCGCTTCTTCCGCGTGCCGTTCCTCGGCTCGACGCGCATTATCGGCCGGGTGGTGGCGCGCACGGGCTGATGAACCCCTCCGGCAGGCGCCAGCTCGCCCGGCGGTGGCTAGAGAGGCGGGTGCGGGCGCGGCGGTGGCCCCGCCCGCGCCCCGGTCAGTCCCGCGGGTAGACGAAGCCGCGCCGGACGTCGACGCCCACGGCTTCGCCGACCCGGCCGGGCGCCGCGGTCCCGGCGGGGGTGAGAATCCTCAGCTCGGTGTCGCCGCGGCGGCAGATGACGGTTCTCCCGCTACGACCGTAGAGGGAGGTGATGAACTCGGCGCCGATGCGACCCTCCGCCACGTCGGGGGTGGCGAGGTCGAGTCCGCCGGGGAGCAGGGCGAGGGTGGCGGGACCCGTCACCGTGCCGGCGGGCCCGGTGAGGACGTCGGCACCGATCGTGATGCCCCCGTCGTCGGAGCGGAAGCCGTCGCCGTCGACCGTCCCGTCGACGAGAGTGGCGTCGTGCAGGAACCCGGCGACGAAGGCGCTGTTCGGCGCGGCGTCCAACCGGTCGGGCACGTCGCACTGCACGAGTCTTCCCCGGTGCAGGACGGCGACCTCGTCGCCGAGGGCGAGGGCCTCGCCCCGATCGTGGGTGACGTGGACCATCGTGAGGCCGTGTTCGGCGGCGAGCCGGCGCAGGACCAGGCGGAGTGAGGCGCGCAGCGGCTCGTCGAGCGCGGAGAGGGCCTCGTCAAGTAGCAGGACGCCCGGTCGCGCGACGATGGCCCGGGCGAGCGAGACCCGCTGACGCTGTCCACCGGACAGGGTGTCGGGCCGGCGCCGGGCGAGTTCGCCCAACTCGACGGTCTCGAGCGCCTCGGCGACGAGCGCGCGTCGGCGTGCGGCCGGCACCTTCGCACGGCGCAGCGGGTAGGCGACGTTGTCCGCCACGCTGAGGTGGGGCCACACGGCGTGGTGCTGGAAGACCATGCCGAGCCCGCGTTCCTCGGGCGGGAGGTGTATCCCGTCGCCGACGAGGGTGCGGTCGCCGACCCGGATCGTGCCCGCCGAGGGGCGTTCGAACCCGGCGACGGCGCGGAGGAAGGTGGACTTGCCGGAACCGGACGGGCCCACGAGGGCGAGGATCCGCCCGGAGTCCACGTGGACATCGAGGTTCTCGAGGGCGACGGTCTCGCCGAAGCGGACGCTGACGCCGCGGGCGTCGAGTTCAGGCACGGATCCTCCCGGATGCGGCGTCGGACCCGGTGCCGGGTCGGGTGTAGCGGGCGCCGAAGGCGGCCAGGACGAGCAGGCCCACCGCCATGAGCACCACGGACAGGGCGGAGGAGGCGTTGTAGTCCCCGGCCCGCTGGTACTGGAAGATCACCACGCCGAGCGTCTGTGTGCCCGGGGCGACCAGCAGGACGGAGAGCGTGAGTTCCCGCACCGCGGTCACGGCGACCATGACCGAGCCGATCCCGGCGGCGGGTAGGGCCATGCGCACGCTCGTGTCGATCCGCGAACGCAGCGCGGTCGCCCCGCCGATCCGGGCGGCCTCCTCCATCGACGAGTGGATACCCGCCAGTGGGCCGCGGACGGTCTGGACCACGATCGCGGTGAAGGCGGTGACGTACGCGCCGAGGATGACCCAGCGGGTGTTGAACAGTCCGGTGTAGCGGCCGAGGATGAGCCACCCCGTGGCGATGACGAGGCCGGGGACGGCCTGCGGCAGCAGGACGGACATGAGGAGCGGTTCGCGGTCGCGTCCGGCCAGGCGGGTGGTGAACAGTCCGACGAGCAGTCCGAGGACGCCGCAGATGAGCGCCGCTCCGAGCGCGAGGACGACGGAGTTGGTGACGCCGTCGATCGTGGTGGAGGCGGTCAGCGCCCGCCGGAAGTTGTCCAGGGTCGCGGTCTCCAGGGTGAGGGGCACGCCCGGTGCGGGGAGGAGGGCCCGGACCGCCAGGCCGACGAGCGGGGCGAGGGTGACGAGGACGCTGACGGTCCACGCGATCACCGCCAGGGGCAGCCGGGATTGGCCGAGGGTCTGGGGCGCGGCGGTCCGTCCGGTGCCGCCGAACTCGACCGCCCCCTTGGTGACCTGCCGGTCGAGCAGCGTGCCCAGGACACCGATCAGAAGCAACACCACCCCGATCTGGGAGACGGTCTGCAGTGGTGAGGCCACGGATCCGGATTCGAGGAACCGGTAGACCATCGTCGACAGCGTCTCGTACCCGGCGGGCAGACCCACGATCACGGGGATGCCGAAGTCACCGATCCCGCTGACGAAGGTCAGGGTGAACGCCGCTGCCATGGCGGGACGGATGAGGGGCAGGGTGACGTCGAGATGGGTACGCGTCGGGCGGGCACCGGAGAGGCGGGAGGCCTCCTCGAGCTCTGCGGGGATGCGTCGCAGTGCGGCCGCGACGACGAAGTACGCCATGGGGTAGGCGTGCAGGGTGAGCAGGAAGATGACGCCGGGCCCGCCGTAGAAGTTCCAGGGCGCGAACCCGATCAGTCGGTCGAGGAGTCCGCCGTCGGTGAGCAGTCCGCTCCAGGCGATGGCGCCGATGAAGGGCGGGATGAACAGTGGCGTGAGCAGCAGCAGGCGCAGCGCCCCGCGGCCAGGCAGGTCGGTGCGGTCGAGGCCGAACGCCATCAGCGTGCCGATGATGACGGCCCCGACCGCCGAGAGCAGGGAGCTGACGAGGCTGTTGGCGGTGGCCGTGAGCAGACCCTGGTCGATGAGTTCGGGAAGGTGGTTGGCCCCCAGCCCCAGCGAGACGACCAGGGCCAGGGGCAGCACCATGACGCCCGCGAGGGACGCCCACAGGGCCAGCCTGAGAGGGAGCGTCACCTACCTGACGGCCGCGTTGAAGGCGGCCACGGCGTCGTCGCGGGAGGCGGCGATCGCCTCGAGGTCCTGGTCGAAGAGCGAGATGTCGGCCAGCGCGGGGGCGCCCTCGGGGCTTCCGGCGTCCTCGCGCACCGGAAGGTAGTTCTGGTCGACGGCGAGCTCCTGACCCTTCTTGGAGACGAGGAAGTCGAGGAAGAGCTTGGCGGCCTCGGGGTTGGGCGCGTCGGCGAACACGGCACCGGGCTGGGTGATGTAGGGGACGCCCTCATCGGGATAGCTCACGGCGATGGGCGAGCCCTGGGCGGCGAGATCGCGGACGAGGTAGTCCACCACGATCCCGACGGGCCGGGAGCCCTCGGCGACGGCCTGCGAGACGGGCCCGTTGGACTCCGCGACCTGCGGGTTGTTGGCGCCGAGCTGTTCGATCCACTCCTCGCCCAGGTCCGGGTGCAGGCTCCACGCCGCGGCGTTGAAGGCGGCCGCGCCGGAGACGTCCGGGTTGGGCAGGATGATCCGGTCGGCGTACCCGGGCTCGGTGAGCTCGGCCCACGAGGTCGGCGGCTCGGTGATCTCGTCGGTGTTGTAGGCGATCACGGTGGGGATGATGCGGGTGCCGACGTAGAACCCGTCGGGGTCGATCGCCACGTCGGACAGGGCGTCGGCCTCGCTGGGCTCGAACTCCTGGAAGAGGTCCTGGTCCTTGTAGTCCTCGAAGGTGGGCACGTCGGCGGCGAGCAGGATGTCCGCGGCGACCCCGCCGGTGGTCTTCTCGGCCTCGATGCGCGCCTTGAGGTCGCCGGTGCCGGCGCGGAAGACCTTCACCTCGATGTCCGGCTGCTCCTCGTTGAACGCGGCGATGATCTGGTCGATCTTGGCCTGTGGCTCCGAGGTGTAGAGGGTCACCTCGCCGGAGGCCTCCGAGGACGTGGTGTCCTCACCGGATCCGGGGGCGGCGGGCTCGGAACACCCCGCGAGCCCGAGGGCCCCGGCGGCGAAAACCGCCACCGACGCCAGTACCGCTCGACGACCAACAGACCGCGACACGCGACCACTTCCTATCTGCACCATGAATCGGACACTCCATCCTGGCACCCTCGTCGGTCCGGCTCGGGAGTACGGGGTGAACCCACGGTGAATTCGGCGTCGAGCGCTGACCGGATGCGAACCGGCGCCGCGCATTGGCCGGATGCGCACCGGCACCGAGCGCTGAACCGGCGCCGAGCGCTGACCGGATGCGAACCGGCGCCGCGGCGGGCACGGTGGAGTCATGACTGATTCCAACGCCATCACCGTCGAGCGCGTGATCGACCACTCGGCGGCTGAGATCTTCGAATTCCTGTCCAACCCGGAGAACCATGCCCGCCTGGACGGCTCGGGCTTCGTGCGCGGCGACTACAAGACCGACCGCATCCAGCAGGTCGGTGACGTGTTCGCCATGGACATGGAGGGCGAGCACATGGGCGGCGAGTACCGCACCGAGAACCACGTCACCGGTTACGCCAAGGACAAGCTGCTGGCCTGGCAGACCGCGCCCGCGGGCACCGAGCCCAAGGGCTGGGAGTGGGTCTGGGAGCTCGAGGCCCAGGGCCCGGACTCCACGCTGGTCCGCCACACCTACGACTGGTCCAAGGTCACCGACAAGGACCTGCTCAAGACGGTGTCGTTCCCGCTGGTGTCGGAGAAGCAGCTCGAGGACTCGCTGGGCAATCTCGCCGCGGCCGTCGCCGGCTGAGCGAGCCGCCCACCCCGGCTCGCCCCCCTGCCCGACCAACGATCCGCTCCTCGGATCTCGATCCGCCCCCGGAACCCCGGGGGCGGATCGCATTCGGAGGGGCGGATCGCCGCGCCTGCCCCCGCCGCGCAACTATCGGACCCCGTCTTCGCCTCCGGCTCCGCCCGCCCTAGTCGATCTTCTTCAGCGCCGAGCCCTTGTGCATGGCCATGTGGCCGGTCTTGTCGCTCTCGATCTCGTACTGCGGCTCGTCCTTGCTGCACCTCCGCATGCGCCCCTTGAACTCGACGTCCTCGGTGTGGACATCGCGGATCACTCCGCGCACCATCCCGGCCTCGGAGTTCCACTCGACATGGTCGCCCTTCTTGAAGTCGCTCATGACGCCAGTATGGGGGCCGGACGACGACAAGGTGAGCCATCTCACGCACTCGATCCCGCCCGCCGTCGGATCTGCCGGACCTGCGCCGTGACCTGCACGCCCGCACGTCAGCGGTCGTCCCGTGCACCGGTCGGCCGGGCCCCGGATCCCGCTCCGGGGGTTGCGGGGCCCCTCCCGCCTCTTCGTAGTGTCGGCGGCCGTCCGACAAACGACGTCGAAGCAGACAAACCAGAAGCAGACGGACCAGTCGTAGAGCACGACACGAGACCTTCAGGAGGTCACGAGGGATGCAGAAGAAGCTTGTTCGAACCCTGACCGGTGCGATGTTCGCGGGAGGCGTGGCCGCGGCCGGCGTCTCACTCGCCACCCCGGCTGCCAACGCCGCTCCGGCCAGCGCCTGGGACCAGGTGGCCCAGTGTGAGTCCGGCGGCAACTGGCAGATCAACACCGGCAACGGCTACTACGGAGGCCTGCAGTTCTCCGCCCAGACGTGGAGCGGGTACGGCGGCGGCGAGTACGCCGCGACGGCCGACCAGGCCACGCGTGAACAGCAGATCGACATCGGCGAGCGGGTGCTCGCCGGTCAGGGCGCGGGCGCCTGGCCGAACTGTGGTGGGCCGCTCGCCTGATCCGAGCGCCACACACGGATATGCGCATGACCGGCGTCGGGGCGATCCTCCGGCGCCGGTCTTCCGTCT
Organism: Dietzia sp. HMSC21D01; assembly: GCF_001815995.1. Lineage (NCBI taxonomy): Bacteria > Bacillati > Actinomycetota > Actinomycetes > Mycobacteriales > Dietziaceae > Dietzia > Dietzia sp. HMSC21D01. The sequence continues at coordinate 16,382 of NZ_KV823809.1, forward strand.
AGCCGGGGTGATCCTCCGGCGCCGGTCTCGCGTCTCTACACCGGCGGCCCGGATCGGGCGGGTGGCGGAGTGCGAGACGGCGGAGGCGGCTAGTCTTCTGAACGGTGACCACCGCCGATCGTGTCTACTCCCGTCTCGTCACCCGCTCCGACGACGCGGAACAGGAACTCCCCGAGCCCGTCCGACGCGACCTTCCGCGCAATGGCCTGCGCCTCGTCGCCGCCAACACACTGCAGTCGTCGGGGGACCAGACCGTCAACGCCTCCACGGTGCTGCCGTGGCTGTTCCACGTCCTCGGCGTGCCGGCGGCCTTCGTGGGCCTGCTGGTGCCGATCCGCGAATCAGGGTCGATGCTGCCTCAGGCGTTCCTCACCCCGCTCGTGGTGCGGGTGCGCCGCCGAAAGTGGGTCTTCGTCACCGGCGCGGCCGTGCAGGCTGCGTCGGTGGCGGTGATGGCCGTGATCGCCGCGCTGGGCCGGGGGACCGCCGCCGGCGTGGGCGTCCTGGCCGCGCTCGTGGTGTTCTCACTGGGCCGCTGCCTGTGTTCGATCGCGTCGAAGGACGTCCAGGGTCGCACCATCCCGTCAGGGGAGCGCGGGCAGATCGTCGGTCTGGCGACATCGGCGGCCGGGCTGGTCGCCATCACCCTCGGCGTGCTCATCCGGTTGCTGGGCGGCGAGGATCTCGGCCACACCGCGCTGGCGATCCTGCTGGCCGCTGGCGCGCTGCTGTGGGCGCTGTCGGCGTCGGTGTACGCGCGGGTGCGCGAGCCGGCCGGCGAGGCCCGCGACACCGACGAACCGGAATCCGGGGCGGACGATCCCGCGCCCGGCGAGTCGTCGCCCTCCTGGTTCGCGGACGCGGCGCGGCTCTTCCGCGAGGACGCCACGTTCCGGAAGTTCATCTCCGTGCGCGGTCTGCTGCTGGTGTCGTCGCTGAGCCCGCCGTTCATCGTGACGATGTCGATCGCCTCCGGAACGGGCGCGCTGGCCGGACTCGGCGGCTTCATCCTCGCCTCCGGCGTGGCGTCGCTGATCGGCGGGCGCATCTTCGGCCGGATGGCCGACCGGTCTTCTCGCCTGCTCATGGCGGGCGCGGCGACGGCGGCGTCGATCGTGGCGGTGGCCCTGGTGCTGATCGAGTCGATCCCGGGCTTCGACGGCGGTTCACTGCTCGGCGCCGCGGTGTTCGTCGGCGCGTACTTCCTGCTCACACTGCTGCACTCGGGCGTCCGCGTGGGCCGCAAGACCTACGTGGTCGACGTGGCGGAGGGCGACACCCGCACCGCGTACGTCGCGGTCGGCAACACGATGATGGGCGTCATCCTGCTCGTGGTGGGAGGCGTCAGCTCGGCGCTGGCGGCGGTGAGCGTGGACTGGGCGCTGGTGTTCCTGGCGGTTCTCGGCCTCATCGGGGCGGCGTCGGCGATCTCGATGCCCGAGGTCTCGCGCGGCGCTCAGGCCTCGGGGTCGAACCCGACCACGTCGTAGATGAGCTTCTGCACGCCGTTGCCGTAGGCCTCGCTCTCGACCAGCTCGAGCTTCTGCCGCGGCTTGTCGATGTCACTCCACATGCGTTTGCCGGCGCCGAGGATCCACGGGAACACCAACAGGTGGTAGCGGTCGATGAGGCCCGCGTCGGACAGGTTCCGGGCCAGCGTCGCCGATCCGTGCACGAGGATCGGCGCGCCCTCCGCCTGCTTCAGGGCCGCCACCTCGTCGAGGTCGCGCAAGATCGTCGTCGTCCCCCATCCCTCCACCAGGTCGCCCTCGGCGAGGGTCGTCGACACGACGTACGTCGACACGACGTACTTCGGCATGGCGTTGTACTTCGGGAACTCGTCGACCATCTGCGGCCACACGGCGGAGAACGCCTGGTAGCTGACGCGGCCGAGCAGCATCGAGCCGGCCTCGTCCTGCTCGCGGGCCTTGAGGCCGTACGCCTCCTCGAGGAAGTCCACCGCGAACGTCCAGCCGGTGTTGCGGTACCCGGGCTCGCCGCCGGGGGGCCTCGACCACGCCGTCGAGCGAGACGAACGCGGTGTAGATCAGCTGGCTCACGGCGGCCTCCTCACACGGGTGTGCCAGAGTACGCCCGCACGTGCGGCCTGGGAACAGTGACAATGGCAGCGGCGGGTGTCACCGCGGTGCCGCCGGTCCCGTATGACAGCGGCGTGTACGACGACGAGTACGACGACGAGGAGTTCTCATGCCCGACGACCAGACCACCCTCGCGGACTTCGAAGCCAGCCTGCTGGACGGGAGCGAGAAGGACCTGTCCGACTACCTGGGGCAGGTCGTCCTGGTGGTCAACACCGCGAGCAAGTGCGGGTTCACGCCGCAGTACAAGGGGCTGCAGGCGCTCTTCGAGGAGTTCCGCGACCGCGGCTTCGTGGTACTGGGGTTCCCGTGTGACCAGTTCGCGCACCAGGAGCCGGGCACGGACGAGGAGATCGGCGCGTTCTGCGAGCGCAACTTCGGCGTGGAGTTCCCGCTGTTCTCCAAGATCGAGGTCAACGGGTCGGGCGCGCACCCGCTCTACGACTGGCTGAAGTCCGAGAAGTCCGGTGTGTTGGGCGGGCGGATCAAGTGGAACTTCACCAAGTTCCTCGTTGGCCGAACCGGTCGGGTGATCGACCGGTTCGGGCCCGCCCGCAAGCCCGAGGACCTGCGAGACGCCGTAGCCGACGCACTGCGGGGGTGAACGGAGCGGTGCGCGGTTAACACCCCGAACTCAGTCGGGATTAAGGTTCCTCAGACACTTCTCATCACTCTTTGGAGCCACATGTCTTCCGGACTCCGTCGCGTCGCCGCTGTCACAGCCGGCGCACTCGCCGTCGCGCTGACCATCGGGTCGGCCTCTCCCGCTCTCGCCCAGACCGCGAGTATCGATCCCTCCACGCTCGGCCAGGACGATCTCGAGTCGATCATCGACGCCGTCGGCTCGGTGCCGCTCGGCTCCACCGCCGGACTCATCGGCTCGGTCGGCTCTGCCGACATCCCGCTCGACGCGGGATCGACCGAGAAGGTGGGGACGCCGACCCCGGTCGACCCCTCGATCACGAAGACCGAGTTCCGCGGCATCGAGCGGTACCGGAAGGACGAGGCGGGCAACGCGCGGGCCTACGAGTACTGGACCGTCGCCTCGAAGGCCATGCAGCGCGAGATCACCGTCGAGGTCGTCCCGTCGCGTGGTGAGGGCGCCGCGCCGGTCCTCTACATGCTCGACGGGGTCGGGGCGCCGATCACCAGCACCGGGTGGGCTCACCAGGCGGAGATCGCCGACCGTCTCAGAGACGAGAACGTGCACGTGGTGAACCCGGCGGGCGCCTACGCGTCGTACTACACCGACTGGGAGGAGACGGACCCGACGCTCGGCCACAACAAGTGGGAGACGTTCCTCACCGAGGAGCTCCCGGCGATCGTCGACAAGCGCCTCAACACGAACGGCAAGGCGGCCGTCGGCGGCATCTCCATGGGCGGCCAGGCGGCCATGCACCTCGCGGCGACGCACCCCGACGTCTACGACGCCGTGATGTCCTTCAGCGGCTTCTACTCCACCATGGACCAGCTCGGATACCAGACCGTGCGTCTGAGCGTGGAGACCCGCGGCGGCGATGTCGAGAACATGTGGGGCCCGCACCGCAGCAAGCGGTGGGCAGAGAATGACACCATCTCCCACCCGGAGGGCCTGCGCGGCAAGGCCGTCTACTTCTCGGCCGGCAACGCCGAGATCGGTGAGGCCGACCTCGAGCAGTACGGCGCGAACTACCAGAGCCTGCTCATCGGCCTGGTGCTGGAGAAGGGCGTGTACGAGAACTCCAAGGCGTTCGAGAAGGCCCTCGATCGCGCCGGCGTCGAGCACAGAGTGGACTTCTCCGACACGGGCCTGCACAACTGGCCGAACTTCCTCAAGAACTTCGACTCCGGCTGGGACCACATCAAGCCCGCCCTGTACGGCGGCGATGTCGAGTCCGGAACGGGGACCCCGGGAACCTCCGGTTCCGTGGGCTCGGCCGGGTCGTCGGGCTCGTCGGGCTCGTCCGGTTCCTGACCGACCGCTTCCGCGCGCGTGTAACCCCGGGCGTGTAACCCCGGGCGCGTAACCCCGCGCATGTAACCCATCGAGAAGACAGTTCCGCACACCGCCTCTCGGCCGATACGTGCTGAACTGTCTTCTCGATGAGGGCGGGGCCGTGCGGCCGCGGCGGTGGGTGGCGCTGAACCCGGCCCCTCACGACACCGCGACCATCAGCCGGCTCTCCAGATGTCGGGCGATGGCGTCGATCGCGCGGTCCAGCACACCCGCCTCGGGCAGGCAGACGATCCGGAAGTGATCGGGGTCCGGCCAGTTGAAGCCCGTGCCGTGTGTCACGAGGACGTGTTCCGAGCGCAACAGGTCGAGAACGAACTCCTCGTCGTCGTCGATCCCGTACATCTCCCGGTCGATCCGCGGGAAGCAGTACAACGCTCCGCGCGGCGCCACGCAGCTCACACCGGGGATCGCGTTGAGCCGCTCCGCGGTGAGGGCCAGCTGCCGCTCGATCCGGCCGTCGGGGTCCACGACCTCCGGGCCCCACGGGGAGTCCTCGGCCAGGGCGACGGGGATCGCATACTGCCCCGGAACGCCGGGGCAGACCCGCATGTTGGACAGCAGCGTCAGCCCCTCGAGCAGGTCGGTGGCCCGGTCGAGCGGCCCGGTGGCCACCACCCAGCCGGCCCGGTACCCGCAGACCCGGTACGCCTTGGACAGGCCCCCGAAGGTCAGACACAGCACGTCGTCGCCGGCCGCGAGCGCGGCGTGGTGGTGCACGGCGTCGCCGAACACAAGCTTCTCGTAGATCTCGTCGGACAGCAGCACCAACCCGTGCCGACGCGCGATGTCGGCCATGCCGCGAACGGTGTCCTCGCTGTACACCGCGCCGGTCGGGTTGTTCGGGTTGATCATCACCAGCGCGGTGGTGCGCGGGGTGATCTTCGATTCGATGTCCGCCAGCGACGGGTTCCAGCCGTTCGCCTCGTCGGCGAGGTAGTGCACGGGCACCCCGCCGGTGAGGTTCACCGCCCCGGTCCAGGTGGGGTAGTCGGGTGCGGGGACGAGGATCTCGTCGCCGGGGTCGACCATCGCCTGCAGGACGAGGGTGATGAGTTCGCTGACCCCGTTTCCGCAGAACACGTCCGCCGGCGAGACCCCGCGGACGCCGCAGCGGCGGTAGTAGTCCGCGACGGCTTCGCGGGCCGCCGGGATACCGCGCGAGTCGGAGTACGCCTGCCCGTCCTCGAGGCTCCGCGCGACGGCGTCCACCAGCTCGGGCCGGGCGTCCAGACCGAACGGGCGCATGTTTCCGAGGTTGAGCCGGAGCACATCGTGCCCCTCGGCCTCGAGGCGCATCGCCTCGGTGAGGATGGGGCCGCGCACGTCGTACCGGACGTCGCGGAGTCGGCGGGATTGGCGGTAGGTCTGCATGGCCCCCATTCCAGCCCGTAAGTGGCGTGGGCAGAAGATCCACTTCGCGCATTCTCGCGGGACCACTTCTCGCCCGCCTCGCCTACGCTGAGGCGCATGTCCCGCCCCGCCGACCCTGCCC
>NZ_KV823810.1:0-526 GCF_001815995.1 Dietzia sp. HMSC21D01
CGGCGGTGGCCATCGTCAGCACCTCGAGGGCGTCGAGGGGCCGCCCGGCGAGCGGCGCGACCTGCATCGCCAGGCGGGCGTCGGCGAGCAGGTGGCCGGCGTCGTTGCTCCCGCCGCCCGAGGTCCCCAGTCCTACGGTCACGCCTGCGTCGAGCAGCCGGGCCACGGGCGCGACGCCCCAGCCCATCGGTAGGTCGCAGGCCGGGGCGTGGGTCGCCGTGATGCCGCTTCGACGCAGGAGCTCGACTTCGGACCCGGTGATGTCGCACAGGTGCGCGAGCGTCACGTCGGGGGCGAGCCAGCCCCACTCGTCGAGCAGCTCGATCGGTCGGCGCCCGTACTTCTCGGCGGCCCGGGCCACATCGACCTGCTCGTTGGACTGCGTGCGGCGCCGCAGACCGAGCCCGCCGGCGACCTCGCCCAGGGCGGCGAACGTCTCGGGGCCGTCCGCGTGCACACCCGACGGGCCCACGGCGAGCTGCCGCATCCCGTCGCCGGTGACCCCGCCGGTCGCGCCGGGCAGATG
>NZ_KV823811.1:0-5200 GCF_001815995.1 Dietzia sp. HMSC21D01
TCCCGATCCGATCAGCCACCAGAAGACCCTCCCGCCCGGAATCTGTATCACTACACCCTAGACCCGAAGGGACAACGTTTCATAAATCTAGAAACCACCCTGTGACACAGCGGCGATGGTGTGACACGCAACTGCGTTTGGCGGGATTTCTCAGCTTCATATGGCGGCATTTTCGACAGGCCGAGGGACTCGACGGAGAGCGCATGTTGCACGCGTTCTAGCCGATCCAGCCGACTGATAGTCGCGCCCGATCTGCTCAGGCCCAAGGTAAACGGATAGCCGAGACTCGCAGCGCTGCCGTACGGATAGCCCTGGCCGCAAGGATCGAGCGGTCCGGGCGAATGTCCAGGCCAGCGACCTTCGCGATTTCGTCGGCGACTTGCTGCACGGTCCGGTGGCCTGTGTCGATATGCACCCCGAACTCCGGCGCAGCTAACGCATCGAGCGTGGCGCCAGCTTGATGCTGGGCATAGGACGCGATCACGTCGCCACGAGATCGGAGTCGCCTACGCAGTTCGTGGAGCTGCAGTGACAGCGTGACGTGAGCAACCCGGTGCTGCGATGCCCGTACGGGATCGAGTACTTGAGATAGGAGAAGGCTGTCGGCGACAGTTTGGGGAGCAATGATCGTCGCCCCCGTGCGATCGAGAATGTCGATCAGAGTGGATGAGACGGCAGAGGTCCAGGCGTCAAGGGTTCGGTAGTCAGGTCTCTCGCTTCGCGGATACATCCGGCGTAAGCCGAAACCAACATGTTCCGGATCGGCGAGGTGGGAGTGCGGCAGACGACGGACCAGATCAGCGGCAACATGCGTCTTGCCACTGCCATGGGCACCGTTGATCCACAGAAGCGTGCCACGTCGCTGGTCACTCATAACGTGGACCGTACTCAATCCTCGATGGGGGTGAACCTGTCGCCCATCGCCCGTGGAGATGTGAGCGATCCGAATAGAACGCCGCTCCGGCGTGAGCAATTTCGGTCACTGCCAACGGGTTTCGAAAGAAACCACCCGTTCGTGACGAATTGAATCAAAAACGATCTTTTTTGCTACAAGCGAACCCGAGCTCACCAATTTCGGATACTGCGAGGTGGGCGGAAGCCTGTTTTGTCGCGAAACACAGTACTCAATTCTATGTTTCTGATCTACCCACCGGCGACGGGTATTGCTACAGTCGCCGGTATGGGCCACGCTTTCGGGTACGCGCGGGTGTCGACGGGTGATCAAGACGCTCGGCTGCAACACGACGCCCTCGCCGCTGCCGGCTGCTACAAGGTCTTCACCGACACCGCCTCCGGGGCGCTGGCCTCGCGCCCCGAGTTGGAAAGACTGCTTGACCAATTGCGTCCGGGTGACACGCTCGTGGTCTGGCGACTGGACCGGCTGGGGCGATCGATCCGGCATCTAATAGATCAGCTCACCGATCTGCAGGACCGCGGCATCGAGTTCCGATCCCTGCAGGAAAACATCGACACCGGATCCTCGGGCGGGCGCCTGGTGTTTCACATCTTCGCCTCGCTGGCCGAGTTCGAACGAGACCTCATCTCCGAACGCACGCACGCCGGCCTGCAAGCCGCCCGGGCCCGTGGCCGTAGAGGTGGGCGTCCACCGCTGTTGTCGGGGGACAAACTGCGCACCGCCCGCAAGCTTTACGAGCAACAAGACATGACCGTCGCCCAGATCGGCGAGGTCCTCGGGGTCAGCCGCACCACCGTGTACCGGGCACTGCAACGCGGGGCCGACAAGCCGGCCCCGCGCCGCAAGACGTCCACGACGGCGCAGCCGTGAGCGGGGACGAGGAACCGCAAGGTTCGATCGACGCCCCCACTTGCCAACATCGAGGCCCTGTCGTTAATTAGCGGGCATGACCTTGGCGAGCAGTTCAGCTTTGTGCTCGTCGCAGTTCCGAACGGAGCCCTCGTTTCGCCCTCTGATCTCGCCGGAGCTGGCTACTCGTTAGTCCATGATCGCGCCTCAAGTTGTGCTGGTACTGACTGACAGTCCAATAGATGTGTTCGCAGGTGTCGCACAGGTGCTGGGTGATCGGATGCGTATGGAAGTGGGGACGATCCAGAAGGTAGTCCTGACCACACTGGGCACACTCATAGAGTGCCCCGAGAGCTCCGCCTTCCGAGGTGAAAACCTCCCTCTCCTGGTACTCCTCCTCTCGCCGTCGCCGGTTGTGCTCGACCTGCCTCCGCTTGTAGTTGAGCCAGTTCTCCTGAGCCCGCCTCCCGCAGGGCTCACACGTCGGTCCAGCACCCAGGATCTGATGCTGAGGGGTACCGGACGGGACATGCGCCCCACACAACTTGCAGACCGTCTCGTGCTCGGGTGGATTAACCATCAGGCTCTCCTCGTAGTCAAGGGCGGTGGACGTCGGCGCACTCAGGGATGAAACCCTCGGGACAGGTAGCCCCTCAGTCTTATATCGCCCAATGTGCTCGTCGAGTTTCATCCGCCACTGTCGCCTACGAGCACGAAGGTGCTCATGCTCCTAGACCTGCCAGGCAAATGAGTCCCGGGGACGGCATACGGCTACCAAGGCCTGCCCATACCGAGAACGAGGAAGGCTGCGGCGCCGCCAGCACCTCGACCTACCTCGACGACACCGCCATCGCCGGGGCATGGTGGGCCGCCGACCTCGCCGGCACCGCGCTCATCGTCGCGTTCGTAGCCAGGCCCACCGACGGCGATGCCCGTAGTGGCGAAGACCGGTAACCAGACGTTAAGACAAGTGGCTGATGAGCACGCCTCGACAGCGGCGAGTTCGATACACCGCCACGCGCCACAGCGGCTCTCACTACAGATTGAGAGGGGCCATCCGTCGGCGCCCAAAACCTTGAGCCAAAGACGCCTCTAACGATCAGAGCGCTCGCAACTTTGTCGGCTTGTCCGGTGCATCACCGTTTGTTGGAGAAGTGACTTGATAGCCAAGTTCTTCAAGAGCTCTCACCGCCTCAGATGGCGCATCACGGACTACTGTCGCTATCTGCGACCGGCGCCAGGCCTCGCGTGATTCGGCTAGCGTTTCACGGGCGGCCCTCACTGATCCGGCCGGCGCGACTCCGAACTCCTCGATAAGCATGTCCATAATGTCCTCGAGTGTCGGCCGGAACCGTGATCCACCGACGGGAAAGTGCAGCGAACTTAGTTGAACTTGGCTCTTGCCACGCTTGCGCCGCTTTGCCCTCGGTGTGCTATCCCCGCACTCACCCATCGCCTTTTGAAGTTCTTGGTGCTCACCGTGAAACTGGATATGGGCCGCTGGGAGCTTCGAGGACTTCGACCGTTCATACTCGTACCGGAAAAGTGGCTGACGACCTCCCGGTGCCACAAAAACGTGGATCTCAGACTTTTCTACGGCCAAGTACCTGTCGCTACCGTCATGGATGCATCTGTACTCAACGGCAAGACTTAAGATTGGACCCTCGACGCTCGATAGGACGATCCCCTCCGCAGGCTGTTGGCGCACCGTGAAGGCACTAGCGGCCTCAATCTCAACGGCAATGAATGGTGGGCACGAAGGACCCACTACGGCCTGCACTGTCCGCGTCAGGCTCTCCGCGAACGTCTGCGCTTGAGCGTGGAGCGTTTCAGTCACCGAGTCGCGCGCTGGACCAGGAACTCCAGGCTGCGGATGTCGGCCAGAATCCCGCGCTGATGCGCGTCAAGCTCCCAGCTGTCGCCCTTACGCTCCAACTCCCGGCGCGTCATCCCCGTCTGCTCGAGGAGTTCAGCCTGCTCACGCTTGGCCTCACTGACTGTGAGGGATCGCACCAAGTCCTGCGGCGGCAATACTGCGGTCATGATGGGCCTCCTTCACAGTTCCCAGTGTGGTCCGATGATCGTGATTATGCACCAGCTGGTGCAGCAGTCCCGCAACTATGGCAAACGCGTCGGACAACTGGCGAACCGTGGCCCCTGCCGTTCACTCCGCCAGCGAGGTGTAGTACTGACGCGGGTGTACCACAAGTGCCTCATGACCGGGCTCGACGTAGTCGAGCAGTCGCTTCATGCCCGGTCTTGAGCCACGCTGTACCGCCACCAACAAGCTCAGTGTGAGCGCCATTCTGAAGGCGTTGCGCCGGCGTGACGGCAGGACGCGACTCATTACTACGACTCTGGCCGAGGGGTTTCGAATATCGAGGACCTGGACCACCCGCGGCCGCAGCCCGTCGAACTCGTTGACATCTCATCGTTCGTTCGCTGGGCGAGCAGATGCGTGTCACCTACGAACCGATTCCCCGTGGGCTGCCCGACGAAGATTTCCACAAGCGTTATCGACTGTCTGACGTTGATGCTTAGATTTCACTCAGAACACAATCGACCGAAGAGAGGCGCCATGTCCCGCATTCGAAAGCTCATCGCCACTGCAGGCATGTTCATGCTCGGCTCCATCGCGATTCCGGTCGCTCATTCTCAGCCACTCCCCGGCGGATCTGTAGAGTTGCCGGCCGTCGAACCTATGCCGGTGGCGGTCCCGCCCGGTTCGGTCGCCCAGCAACTACCGCCTCTACCCTTCCCATTTTTCTGGGTTGACCACCTGTTTTCGCCCCCTGCCGCTCCGACATACGTCGCCTCGAACTGGGTTGTGCCCTTCAGTGGGTGCCCGGCTGCGAACCAGAGGGCTTTCGCGCAGGACGGAACACAGCTCTGGTGCACTTATCTCGATCGGACCGACGCACGGGTATGGGCTCCATACACCTCGAATGTCCCCTGGACACCTGACTTCAGACTCAAACCCCTGACACGAGTGACCAATTCGCTCGGCGGACAGCCCTGCGGCCCTGTGGGAGCAACGGCTACCGATCAGTCGAATGGACAGCAAGCCCATTGCGACTGGCGACGTATCGACTCGGACACCCCGGTCTGGCAGTACAGGCCAGGATCGTAATAAATCAGCTTGGACCTCGTAGAGGGGAGCGCAAGTAACCGGAGTCGGCATGCCAGGTCCGGGGATCTGGGTGCTGCCTCACAACATCATGAGCACCAACAGACGCCTCTCAAGTGACACCCGCACGGCATCGGACCTCCCGCCCACGAGTTTCAACTGCCCCCCATCTACCAGAGGGCCGTTCAGTTAGGTCAGAACCCCTACGGGACTCGTGCCATAGCTGCGCACATCACCCGGCGATACAGCCAAAACTGTGGACTTGATCGCTCTGTGGTGGTCTTCTGTGGCTACTTCTTGGCGGCGGC
>NZ_KV823812.1:0-687 GCF_001815995.1 Dietzia sp. HMSC21D01
CTCCATCGGGACCGGGGCGCTCGCCGAGGTGCTCCTCGAGCTGGGCAGGTCCGTGTCCTCGTGGGCGGACCGACTGCTCGTGGTCAACGGTCACGGCGGCAACGTCGACGCCCTCCGCCGCGCGGTCCCGCGGCTGCGCAGCGAGGGCCGCGACGCCGCCTGGCTGTCCTGCCGCACCGCCGAGGACGCCCGCGACACCCACGCCGGGCACGCCGAGACCTCGCTCATACTGCACCTGCACCCGGACCTAGTGCGCGTCGATCTCGCGGCCCGCGGCTGCGTCCGGCCGCTGCCACAGATCCTCCCCGCCATGCGCGACGGCGGGGTCGCCGCCGTGAGCCCGTCCGGTGTCCTGGGGGATCCCACCACCGCCACGGCCGCGGACGGCGAGCGGCTGTGGGGTTCGCTGGTGGCCGACGCCCGCGCGCGCCTCGACGGGTGGCGCCCGGGCGACGACGGGATGCTCCGATGAGACCAGCCGGACACCGTGCGCCCTCACCTGCCCCGCCCGCCGCACCCACCCCGCCCGCCACCGACCGGCCGCACGTGCTGCTCGACCGCCGGACCCGGATCCTGCGACGCGGCGGCGTCGTGCGCGTCCTGGGCGGCGACCCGGTCACGCTCATCACGCCCGCGCCGTCGGTGGCGGGCCTCCTGGACGGGGGCCGGGCCGTCGCGAAGGACACT
>NZ_KV823813.1:0-1443 GCF_001815995.1 Dietzia sp. HMSC21D01
CGCCCGCCACCGGCCCCGCGAGGCGCACCCCAGTGAGGCGCACGGTGGACCGGACGGGAAGGTGGGCGTCGGCGTGGCCGGGTCGGCCGCCTCGGAGGCCGCCGTCGTCGCCGACTTCCTGCGCCGCCGGCACGTCCTGGACGGTATCGACTACGGCGAGATGGCAGTGGTGACCCGCTCGCTGCCGCGTGTGGCCGACGCCCTGCTGGCCGCGCTCGACGCCGCCGGCGTCCCGGTGGTCGACGCCGGCGCCGAGATCCCGCCGGCCCACGACCCCGTCGCCTCGGCTCTGTTGCTGTTGGTGCGCTCGGCGCTCGAGGGCGCCGACGGCAGCGACGCCGAGCGGGTCCTGGCGCTCCTGTCGGGGCCGATCGGCCGCGCGGACGCCGTGGCCATGCGTCGTCTCCGTCGCGGACTGCGCCGCTCGGGGATCGGCGGGACAGAACCCAGCGCCGAGACCCTGCGGCGTCTCGTCCTGGCGGACGAGGACGATCTCCCGCCCGGGCTCACCGCCGTCGAGCTCGCCCCCGTCACCCGGGTCCGCCGCGCGCGCCGGGCCGTGCAGGCCGAGCTGCGGGCGGGAGGGACCGCCGAGGAGGTCCTCTGGGCCGCGTGGACGGCCTCCCGGCTGGAGCGCCGCCTCGTCCGGCAGGCGGTGGCCGCCGATCCCTGGTCGCGATCCGCGGACCGGTCGCTCGACGCGGTCGTGTCCCTGTTCGACCACGCCGCCGACTTCGTGGACCGGGTCCCCGGAGGCTCCGTGGGACTGTTCTGCGACGTCGTCTCCGGCGAGGACCTGCCCGCGCCCCGGCGCGCCGACACACGCGCACGGGGGGGCGCGGTGAGCGTGCTGTCCGCGCACGCCGCGGTGGGCCGTCAGTGGCGTGCGGTCGCGGTGTGCGGCGTCCAGGACGGTGTCTGGCCTGCGCCCCGCCGCCGGTCCGGCCTGCTGGGAGTCGACGAGCTGGTCGACCTGACGGAGATCGCCGGGGACGGACCGGTGCCGTCAGAGGCGGAGCGGGCCGTGTCCTCCGCGGCCGCCCGGTCGGCCGAGGAGCGCCGCCTGTTCTACGTCGCGTGCTCCCGCGCCAGCGAGCACCTGCTCGTCACCGCCGTGGAGTCGCCCGAGGAGGGCGACGTCGCCCCCTCCCGCTTCATCGACGAGATCGCCGACCTGGCGACCACCGCCACGGCGGTCGCGTCCCCCGGCGCCCCGGTGGGTCCGTCCCGCCACGCGCCCACCGTGTTCTCCCTGCCGCATCTGGCGGTGGATCTCCGGGCCGCGCTTCACGACCCGTCGACAGACCCCGCCGACGCGCGCCATGCGGCCGGCCTGCTCGCCGGCCTCCGCGACGCCGGGGTGGGGGAGGCGGACCCCCGCACGTGGTTCGGCGCCACCGAACCCTCCACGGACGCGCCGCTCACGCCCGACACCCCCGACCG
>NZ_KV823813.1:1463-4852 GCF_001815995.1 Dietzia sp. HMSC21D01
CACCCCCGACCGGCCGGTCGCGGTGCTCTCGCCGTCCGGATTCGGGGCCCTCGAGGAGTGCCCGCTGCGGTGGTTCCTGCAGTCGGTCGGGGGAGACTCCTCCGACGCCGGATCGGCCGCCCCGCTCGTGCGGGGATCGGCCGTGCACGCCCTGACCCAGGCCGTGGAGGGCGGTATCGACGAGGACACGATCCGCTCGACCGTCCGCCGGCGGGCCGAGGCGCTGACCCTGTCCCGCGGGTGGTTCGCCGAGCGCGGGGCCGAGACGATGGTGGAGATGGCCGAGACGTTCCGCAGGTGGCGCTCGTCCACCCGCGACGAGTACACGACCGCCGCGGTCGAGGAGCCGTTCGAGTTCGACGCCGGCGGCGGGGTGCGCGTCCGCGGGCGGATCGACAGGCTCGAGGCGACCTCCGCGGGGCAGGTCGTCCCCGTCGACGTGAAGACCTCGGCCGCGGCGGCCAGCAAGAAGGACGCCGCGGTCAATCCGCAGCTGGCCCTGTACCAGCTCGCGGTCGCCCGGGGGGCGGTGGCCGCCGCGGGCGGTCGCGAACCCGGAGGCGGGCTCCTGCTCTACCTGGCCGGCCGCGAGGGCCGGATGCCGACCGAGCGGGTGCAGGACCCCCTCGGGACCGACGGCGCCGAGGCCCTGGTCGATCGCGTTCAGGAGGCCGGCCGCGCGACCGTCGGCCCCGGTTACACCGCGCGCGTGGGCCGGTGGTGCGAGCACTGCAGCGTCAGGTCCAGCTGCCCCGCGCAGTCCGAGGGGAAGCAGGTGAGCGGGTGACCGCGTCGATAGACCCCGCCGCCATCGCCGACGCGCTCGGCATTCATCGACCCACCCCCGAGCAGGCCGAGGTGATCGCCGGGCCGACCGAACCCACTCTCGTGCTGGCCGGGGCGGGCGCCGGTAAGACCGAGACCATGGCAGCCAGGGTCGTGTGGTTGGTGGCCAACGGATACGCGCGACCGGGGGAGATCCTCGGCCTGACCTTCACCCGCAAGGCCGCCCAGCAGCTGTCCAGACGGATACGCCGCCGCCTGGACGCGCTGGCCCGCAGCGCGCTGTGCTCCGGGCCCGGCGCGGACCCCGCGATCGCCGAGGCGATCCGCACCGAGGACCCGCAGATCTCCACCTATCACGCCTTCGCCGGCACGCTGCTCGGCACCTACGGACTGCTCGTACCGGTCGAACCGGACTCGAGGCTGCTCACCCCCACCGCCGCTTTCCAGCTCGCCCACGACGTCGTGTCGAGGTGGGAGAGCCCGCTGACCACCGCATCCAACCCCGGCACCGTGACCCGCGACGTGCTGGCGCTGGCCGGGCAGTTGTCCGACCACCTCGTCACCACCGACGACCTGCGCTCGCACCCCGACCTGATCACGACCCTCATCGCGACCCTCCCGCCCGGGCCGCGGCAGAAGGCGACTCCCACCGCGTGGCTCGGGAGGACTGCCGAGATCCAGGGTCACCGGGAGGAACTCGCTGACCTGGTGGACGCGGTCGCCACCCGCATGCGAGCCGAGACGGCGCTCGACCACGCCTCCCAGATGGCCCTGGCCGCCACCGTCGCCCGAGACCACCCCCAGGTCGGGCTCGCCGAGCGCCGCGCGTTCCGCGTGGTGCTGCTCGACGAGTACCAGGACACCGGGCATTCCCAGCGGGTCCTTCTGTCGTCCCTCTTCGGCGCGGGGGCCGACCCGGCCCCGGCCGTGACCGCCGTCGGTGACCCCATGCAGTCCATCTACGGGTGGCGGGGGGCGTCGGCGTCCAACCTCGACCGCTTCCGCGAGGATTTCCCGCTGCAAGGGGGGCGGCCCTCGCACCTGCGGGAACTCACGACCTCGTGGCGCAACCCACCGGAGGTCCTCGCGTTGGCCAACCGGATCACCGCGCCGCTGCGCGACCGACCCGGATCCGTCCCGGTGCCCGAACTTCGGGCCCGGCACGGAGCCGCGCCCGGCGACCTCAGGGTCGCGCTGCTCGATACGGCCGAGGACGAGCGCGAGTGGCTCGCCGACACCCTCGCCGACCGGTACCGCGCGGCGGAACAGTCCGGCCGGGTACCGACCGCGGCGGTCCTCGTGCGCCGCAACGGCGACTCCGCCGCGATCGCCGAGGCCCTGGAGGCCCGCGGCCTGCCGGTCGAGATCATCGGCGTCGGCGGGCTACTCGACGTGCCCGAGGTCGCCGACGTCGTCGCCCTGCTCACCGTGGTCGCCCGCCCCGGCGCGGGCCCCGCGCTGCTGCGACTGCTCAGCGGCTCCCGGTTCGCGCTCGGCGCGGCCGACCTCGCCGCACTCGCCCGACGCGCGTCCCGCCTGTCCCTGCGAAGGACCGCGACCGCTACCGGGCCGGTCTCCGACCCCCGCGAACTCGACGCCCTCCTCGACGCTCTCGCCCGCGGCGAGGAGACGGACTCGGCCGGCCTGGCCGATGCGCTCGCCGATCCGGGCCCCGAGGACCAGTACAGCCCCGCCGGTGCGCAGCGCATCAGCGAACTCGCGGCCATCATCTCGGGGCTCCGCGTCCGCGCGTCCGCGCCACCGGCGCGGCTCGTCGCGGCCGCCGAACAGTCCCTCGGGCTCGACGCCGAGGTCCGCCTGCGCCAACGCGCCGGCGGCGGCGAGGCCCGCGAACAACTCGACGCGCTCCAGGAGGTGGCCGCCGGCTTCCGACCCGAGCGCGGAACCGGGCTGGACGCGTTCCTGGCGTATCTCGACCTCGCCCGCTCCATCGACGGCGGGCTCGCCCGCGGAGAGGTCGCCTCGACGCCCGGCCGGGTGCAGATCCTCACCGTCCACTCCGCCAAGGGCCTCGAATGGGAGATCGTCGCCGTGCCGCACCTGGCGGAGGGCGTCTTCCCTTCCGGCCAGCCACCGCAGACCTCCGTCCGCACCGCGACCCAGCTGCCCGAGCAGCTGCGGGGGGACCGCGAGACCGAGGACAACCCCGGTGGGGTGCCGGTCCCGCGACTCGACGGCGTGACAGACCGCAAACTGCTGGAAGAGGCGCTGGGGAAACACATCAAGCGGGTCGAGCGGCGCTCGCTCGACGAGGACCGCCGACTGTTCTACGTCGCGGTCACCCGGGCCGAGCAGACGCTGCTGCTGTCCGGGTCGCACTGGCTGGGGTCGGCCACCACACCCAAAGGACGGTCGGAATTCCTCGGGGACGTGCTCGACGCCTGCGGGGGGGAACCACCGCTCGGGGTGATCGACCACCTCGTCGTCACACCCTCTCCCACGAATCCCGCCACCTCGGGCACCGTCGAGGCGACGTGGCCCCGCGCGGCCGCGCCCGACCGACTCGCCGTCGCGCGAGCGGTGCGGGCTGCCGCGCCCGTGGACCCGGAGTCCCAGGCGCCACCGGAGTCGGGCCCCGCCCG
>NZ_KV823814.1:0-967 GCF_001815995.1 Dietzia sp. HMSC21D01
AGCCCCTCCTGGACGCGGCCTGCGGGGACGACCTCCACCGGTTCCAGGGCGAGGGCGGTGACCGCGCCCCCGGCCCCGCCGGCGATCGCGGTGCCGGTGAGCCAGCCCTCGAGTTGCCAACGCAGCCGGTCAGCGGTGCCCTCCGGGGTGAGCGGCGACGAGCACCGCCACACCCGGTTGACCTCCGTACCACCCTCGACCCGGGCCGTGATGGACAGCCGCAGACACGAGACCCCGGCCGCGGCGAGCACGGCGTGCAGTTCCCCCGCCAGCCGCCGGCCGAGGAACGCCGCCTCGTCGACCCGCTCCAGGGGCGGATCGCACCGGTGCTCGACCGCCGAGCCCGTGGGCACCGCGGTCACCGACGGCGGGCGCCACGGGACCGCGCGGGCGATCCGGTGCGCCACCGACCCGGCCTCGCCGAAACGGGTGGCCACGTCCCGCGGCGGGAGGGCGGCGAAGTCGCCCAGCGTCCGCACTCCGAGGCGGTGAAGGAGTCCGACCAGCTCCGACAGCACCTCAGGACCCCCCAGCGCGGGTTCCACCACGAGCGCCTCCACGGGCAGACCCGCCAGATAGTCCGCGTCCCCGCCCGGCTCCAACAGCGCCGAGCCACGGGCGCCGAGCACGGCCGTGGGCAGTTCGTCGGCGAGTCCCACCTGGCACTCCACCCCCGCCGCGGCCACCGCGTCGACCACACGGGTGACGACCTGCTCGACCCCGCCGTGGAAACGCAGCGCGCCGGCCGCGGAGAACACGAACAGGCCGGGTCTCAGCACCTCGATCCCCGGGACGACGGCGTCGAGCGCCTGCACCACGGGCTCGAACCACGTGGCGTCCCGCGCCGGGTCCGCGGCGACCACCACGAGCTCCGGGCAACGGAACTGGGCCTCGCGCCGACGCAGCCCGCGACGCACCCCCACCGCACGGGCGACGGCGTTGCACGCCAGCACCCCGCGGGGCCCGA
>NZ_KV823815.1:0-555 GCF_001815995.1 Dietzia sp. HMSC21D01
CGCCTCTGCGGCGGCCCACCCGGTCACCGCGCGGGCGAGCCGACTCCCCTCGACCCTGAGCACATCGGCCACGAAGAGGCAGTTCCCGGAGAGCATCAGCGCCTCGACGGCGGCATCGGCGGCCTCGCCGCGGGCCCGTTCCCCCGCCCGGCCCGACCACTCCCCGTCTGTCGCGCGCCCGCCGAGCCTGCGGGCGACCGAGTCCAGGTCCTCGGCGGAATCCGCGATCCGTCGGCCCACCTCCGCCGCCCGCGCGGCCGCCAGGTCGATCGCCGCGACCAGTCCGTCAGCCCCCTGCGCCGGCGACACGACCGGCCACCTCCTCGTCGGCCGCCGTCAGCAGGCCCGCCGACCGCGCCATCCCGTCCGCCGACCGCTCCGTCTCCTCCGCGAGGTCGCGGGACCGGCGGGCGAGCAGCGCCGCACACTCGGCGAGCGCGCCGCCGCTGAGTAGTCCACCGACGCCACCTGCCTGTGCTGCGGACGCCACCGCGGACGCCTCCTCGAGCGCCGCGCTCAGCGACACCGCTCCCTCTGCCAACTCCCGCCCGGCCT
>NZ_KV823816.1:0-32330 GCF_001815995.1 Dietzia sp. HMSC21D01
GCCGGGGCGGTCGCCCCGGCGCCTGGACCTTCGGTACCGGAACCCGCGGTCCCAGAACCCGCGGTCTCGGGACGCGCGGCGGCCGGATCGGTCGGGTCGGTCATCGCCTACTCCTCCGTGATGGACTCGGCCTCGGCCTTGTCCTCGTCGTCGGGCTCGTCCGCGTTGCGGGCGATGGCCAGGAGCGAGTCGCCCTCGGCGAGGTTCATCAGACGCACGCCCTTGGTCTGCCGGCCGGCCTTGCGGACCTGCTTGGCGAACGTGCGGATGACGCCGCCACTGGACGTGATCGCGTACAGCTCGTCCTGCAGCTCCACGATCGTCGCACCGACGAGCTTGCCGCGCTTGGGATCGAACATGAGCGTGAGTACGCCCTTGCCGCCGCGCCCCTGGGCCGTGTACTCGCTCAGCGCGGTGCGCTTGGAGTACCCGCGCTCGGTGGCCACCAGCAGGAAGTACTTCTCCTGGTCCGACGTGTCCGCACGGACCACGGACATGCTCAGCAGCGCGTCGCCGTCGTTGAACCGCATACCCATCACGCCGGACGTCGCGCGCCCCATCGGGCGGAGCGTGTCGTCGTTGGCGTGGAAGCGGATCGACTGGCCCTTCTCCGACACCAGCAGCAGGTCGTCGTCCGGTCCGGCCAGCGCGGCGCCGACCAGCTCGTCCCCGTCGCGCAGGTTGACGGCGATGAGGCCGCCGGAACGCGGGGAGTCGTAGTCCTCGAGCCGCGACTTCTTGACCAGTCCGTTGCGGGTGGCCAGGACGAGGTACGGCGCGTCCTGGTAGCTCTTGATCCGGATGACGCCGGCGATCCGCTCCTCCGGCTGGAACGCCAGGAGGTTGGCCACGTGCTGGCCGCGGGCCGTGCGGTTGGCCTCCGGGAGCTCGTAGGCCTTGATCCTGTAGACCCGGCCCTTCGTGGTGAAGAACAGCAGCCAGTCGTGCGTCGAGGAGACGAAGAAGTGGCGGACGATGTCGTCCTGCTTGAGCTCCGCTCCCCGGACGCCCTTGCCGCCGCGCTTCTGGGCGCGGTACAGGTCCGTCCGGGTGCGCTTGGCGTACCCGGTCTCCGTGATCGTGACGACGACGTCCTCGCGGGCGATGAGGTCCTCGTCGGTGACGTCTCCGTCCGCGGGGATGATGCGGGTCCGACGGTCGTCGCCGTACTTCTCGACGATCTCGCGCAGCTCGTCACCGACGATCGCGCGCTGACGCTCCGGCTTGGCCAGGATGTCCTTGTAGTCGGCGATCTCGAGCTCGATCGCGGCGAGCTGATCGATGATCTTCTGGCGCTCCAGGGCCGCCAGGCGGCGCAGCTGCATGTCGAGGATCGCCTGCGCCTGGTCGTCGTCGATCTCGAGGAGGTCCTTGAGGCCCTCTCGGGCGATCTCGACGGTCTCCGACCGACGGATCAGGGCGATGACCTCGTCGAGCGCATCGAGTGCCTTGACCAGACCACGAAGAATGTGGGCGCGCTTCTCGGCCTCGTCGAGCAGGTACTGGGTGCGCCGGACGATGACCTCGACCTGGTGCGCGACGTACAGACGCACGAGATGGTTCAGCGCCAGCGTCCGCGGGACACCGTCCACGATGGACAACATGTTGGCGCCGAACGACGTCTGCAGCTGCGAGTGCTTGTAGAGGTTGTTCAGCACCACCTTGGCCACGGCGTCACGCTTGAGCGTGACGACGATGCGCAGGCCGACGCGGTCCGAGGACTCGTCGTCGATCTTCGAGATGCCGGCGATCTTGCCGTCGCGCAGCTGCTCGGCGATCGACAGGATCATGTTGTCCGGGTTGACCTCGTAGGGCAGCTCCGTGATGACGATGACCGTCCGGTTGCCCTCCTCCTCGATGGAGGTCTTGCCCCGCATGCGGATCGAGCCTCGACCCGTGGAGTAGGCGTCCTTGATCCCCTGGTCGCCGACGATGTAGCCGTGCGTCGGGAAGTCCGGGCCCTTGATCCGCTCCATGCACGCCGCGAGGGTCTCCTCCTCGCTGGCATCCGGGTTGTCCAGGCACCAGTAGATCGCCTCGGCGACCTCGCGCAGGTTGTGCGGCGGCATCTTGGTGGCCATACCGACGGCGATACCGCTCGAGCCGTTGACCAGTAGGTTCGGGATACGCGAGGGCAGGACGACCGGCTCGGACGTCTTGCCGTCGTAGTTCGGCTGGAAATCGACGGTGTTCTTGTCGATGTCCCGGACCATCTCCATGGCCAGCGGGGTCATCTTGCACTCGGTGTAGCGCATGGCCGCGGCGCCGTCGTTGCCCCGCGAGCCGAAGTTCCCCTGCCCGTCGACCATCGGGTACCGCATGGCCCACGGCTGGGCGAGACGCACGAGGGTGTCGTAGATCGCCGAGTCACCGTGCGGGTGGTAGTTACCCATCGTGTCGGCGACCGGCTTGGCCGACTTCACGTAACTACGCTCGGGGCGGTAGCCGTTGTCCCACATCGCGTACAGGATGCGACGGTGCACGGGCTTGAGCCCGTCCCGCACATCCGGGAGTGCTCGCCCGACGATGACGCTCATCGAGTAGTCGATGTAGCTTCTCTGCATCTCGGCCTGGATGTCGACCGGCTCGATCCGGTCGTGGCCCCCGGCCTCGGGCGGCAACGTCGTGTCCGTCATGGGCTCCTCTTCTGTCGCGCTCGAAGCAGCGCCACCGGGCACGCTTCGACCCCACCAGTCTATAGGGCCAGCGGAAACGCAGGGTCGGGCGCGCGGGGGTGCCGGGTCAACAACCCACAACGGCGCCCGCTACCGCGCCGGTCGGAAACCGCGCCTCGTCACCGGGACCGGCCCGGCCCGGCAGCGGTCTGCCGTCCCGCGGCACCTCGCGCGCACCGGGGCCGCCTCCGCGCTCCCCTGATGGCGCACCGCGCCGGATCCGGACGACTCGTTTCGAGGTCGATCGCGGACGGTTCCCCCCGATCCGGTGATGTCGATCACCCTCTGGTCGAACGGGCGCCGCTCCGAGGGCGGCAAACGTACGACAAAGCTGACTCACCGTCCAGTTCTCAGTTCGGCCGCCGTCTTCTCAGCCGGCTGAGCGCCTTCCGAAGAGCCGAAGTAAGGGTGTTTTTAGTGTGTACACCGTGATCACAGCACGTTGGACACATTCTGCCCCCTGTGACGCGTCCGCAAACCGAGGCGCTCAGGTACCCGTTGGTGATCGAACGTTTAAATAAAGACTGGCTTATAGTGAAGAGATTTTCTTGGGAAAATGTCGGGCCGAGACCGTTGTGCGGCCCTGTCACCGGGCGCACACTTTCCCTGTCGCACGGAGCACCGTGCGAGGGGATCGGGGCGAGAGTCCTGATCCCCGGGGGGACGCCGCCACTCCCGAGGGGGATCGGGAGTGGCGGCACTACAACAGGGATGAATATGTTCAACACCGCTGCGCGCGGTGGCTCGAGCTGGGGGCTCTCGCCTCTGCAGCGATCGGGTCTCCGCGCGGTCACCGCTCTCGCCGTCACCGGCGCCATCACCGCTCCGCTGGTGGGTATCGCCACCGCCCAGACCGGGTCTCTCGGATCATCGGGATCAGGTGGGTCCACCCCGCCCGCGTCGAGCACGACGCCGACCTCCAGCACCACCCCGACCACGACGCCACCGCCCTCCGCCGTCCAGGCGACGGTCGAGCTCCGTGTCCTGGTCCTCGACGACGGGAACTTCAGCGGCGAGGCGTTCGCCACCCGGCTGGCCGCCGAGGGCGTCGAGGTGGACCGGATCAACGTCACGGCGCCCGGCCGGCAGGCCATCACCCGGGCGATGCTCGCCGACGACGCGACCAAGACCGCACGCTACATGGGCATCGTCTCCGTGGCCGCCGATCGCACCGGGCTGACGCCGGCGGAGAACGCGGTGATCGACCAGTTCACCGCCGACTACGGTATCCGCGAGGTGTCCGCGAACGTCACGCCGGTAGCGGAGGTCGGTCTCGTGCCGACCACCAGCGGCACCAACTTCGACGCCACCACCGCCACCCTGACCGCGGGAGCACTCTCCGGCGAGTGGTCCTACCTCGACGGCCCGGTGCCCTTCGAGGATCTGAGCTCGACGGTGGCCGAGTCGTGGGGCTACGCCGCGACGCCGGCTCCCGGTGCGCAGTTCGTACCCCTGCTGACGGGACCGTCCGGTGGTGCCGGCGTGATGATGGGCGTCCACACCCAGGGCACGCGCGAGCGCCTCGTGATGACCGTCGCGATGAACCAGTACCAGCACCACTTCAAGGCGCTCTCCCACGGGATCATCACGTGGCTCACCCGCGGCGTGTCGACGTCGCTCTACCGCAACGTGTTCAACGTCCAGGTCGACGACGTCTTCCTCGCCGACGACGAGTGGAACCCCGCCGGAAACTGCACGTTCGGGGTGAACTGCGAAGGTGAGCCCGAAGACGGGGCCCTCACCGAGTCCCGCATGGTCGCCGCCGACGTCGGCGTGGCCACGAGCTGGGAGAACTCGAACGGCATCGAACTCGACATGACCTTCAACGCCTTCGGCGCACGCAGAGGAGACGGGCTCACCGACGCCCTGCTCGCGGCGAAGAACCAGCTGCGGTGGATCAACCACACGTGGGACCACACCAACCTGGACGGCCTTGACCAGGCGGAGATCACCGCGCAGATCCAGCAGAACATCACCTGGGCGCGGGACAACAGCGTCCCACTCAACCCCACCGAACTGGTCACGGGTCAGCACTCGGGCACCGCATCGGGTCCCGCCAAGGCCGACAACCCCGCGCTCGCGTCGGCATTGGACGCCACCGGAGTCACCTGGATCGCCGGCGACGCGTCGGTCGAGCCGAACCAGCGGCCGCTCGGAGACGCGCTCACGGTTCCTCGCCACCCGATGAACATCTACTACAACACCTCGACCAAGGAGAACGCGGTCGACGAGTACAACTGGATCTACACCAGGTCGAATCAGGGCGGTTCCGGGACCTGCGAGACGAACGCCGCCTCGACCTGTCTCGACGCTCCGCTGCCCCTGGAGACCGGGTTCGACGAGTACATCGTCCCGCAGGAGGCCCGGCACGCGCTGAGCCACGCGCTGAGCATGGACCCGCGGCCGCACTACGTCCACCAGTCCAACATCACCGGAGACCGCATCCTCTACCCGGTGCTGGACGCGATGGTCCGCGACTACCGCGCGCTGTTCAACGACCGGTCCGCGCCGCTGCGCAACCCCTCGCACGCCGAGCTGGGGCGCGAGATGCAACGGCGCGCCGCCTGGGCGGACGCGGCGGACTCCGTCACGGCGACCGTCCGCGGCTCGACGCTCGTCATCGAGAACGACGGTGCTGCCTCCGTCGAGGTGCCGATCACCACCCGCAGCGGCTCCGCCTTCGACGGCGAGGCCTACGCCGGGTCCAAGTCACGCTGGGTGACGGTCCCAGCAGGCGGCGAGGTCACCTTCGAGCTCGGAGACGACGTCGGGTTCCTCACGCCGGATGAAGACACGGAAGAGCCGGCGGTCGCCGCCCGCGCTCTCCCGCGAGTCGCCAGGGCCGCCGCGGCCCCGTCGCCCGGTCAGAACTCCGTGGTCGTCCCGCCGATCAATGACGCCACCCGCGTCGGCGCCGTGGGCGAGGGCCCGTCGGCGAGGGGCTGACGACATGCGTATCGCCCTGATCAACGAAGGCACCTACCCGGTCAACACCGGCGGAGTCAGCACCTGGTGCGACCAGCTGGTGAGCGGGATGCCGGACCACACGTGGGAGGTCGTCACCCTGACGGGCGGCAGCCGCACACCGATCACGTGGACCGTTCCGAGCCAGGTCAGGTCCACGACCCTGTACCCGGTGTGGGCGCCTGTCCGAGCCGGACTCCCCGAGAGCCAGCTCCTCACCCGGCGGAGGCGGGCCCGCGTGCGGGCCGCCCTCCGCGACCTCTGGGCGGCGATTCTGCCGCCCGCCGAGACCATCACGGTCGCCGACGGCACTGTGCGCCACGACCCGGCCCTCCTGGGCGCGGCGCTCCGCGAGCTCCTCGCGGCCGGCGGCGGTGACCTCTTCCGACTCCTGGGGTCGGAGAGTTCCGCCGAGGCCCTGCTCGACGCGTGGTGGGGCCACTCCCCCGCGCTGGACCGGTCCGCCCGGCTCAGCGTGGGGGATGCGGTCGAAGCCGCCACTCTCGTCGATCGCACCCTCTGCGCCACCGACGTCCGATTCGGCGACGTCGACGTCGTCCACGCCTCCTCCAACGGCAGCGCCGCGTTGGTCGGACTCGCCCGTAAGTGGCGGGACGGCGTACCACTGATCCTCACCGAACACGGCGTCTACCTGAGGGAACGTTACCTCGCCCTGGCGGGCACCCAGCTCGGCTGGTCCGCCCGCTACGCCGTGTGCACCGCGCTCCGGGCGTTCTGCGTCCTCGTCTACAGCGAAGCCGACCTCCTGCTCCCCGTCAGCGACTTCAACGCCCGGTGGGCCGTCCGCCTCGGTGCCGACCCGGCCCGGATCCACACCGTCCGCAACGGTGTGGACGTGTCGACGATGACCCCGGTGGGCCCCGAGCCCGAGATACCCACGATCAGCTTCGTGGGCCGGATCGACCCGCTCAAGGACCTCGAGACACTCGTGCGTGCCTATGCACTGGTGAGGCGGGAACTACCCGCCACGCGGCTGCGGATCTTCGGGCCGTGCCCGACGGGCAACGCCCGGTACAAGGAATCGATCGAGGAGACCATCGACGAACTGGGGGTCACGGACGGCGTCACGTGGGAGGGGCCGACCGCCGGACCCCGGCCCGCGGTCGAAGCCGGCTCGATCGTCGCCCTGTCGTCGGTGTCCGAGGGCCTGCCCTTCACCACGATCGAGGCGATGATGTGCGGGCGAGTCACCGTCAACACCGACGTCGGAGGCGTCTCCGAGGCGGTCGGTCGGGACGGCCGGTTGGGCGGTCTGGTTCCGCCGCGAGACCCCGAGGCCTTCGCGGAGGAGTGCCTCCGGTTCCTCACCGACGACCGGCTCCGAGAGCAGACCGGTCAACGTGGCCGGGAACACGCTCTGGAATCGTTCGCCCTGTCCAGTTGCATCGACACCTTCCGGGGCTGGTACGAGATCGCCGCCGGCATCCACAGCGACCACTTCACCGGTGGCGCTCTCGAGTACATCGCGAGCGTGGCGTCATGAGCGAGACCTTCCTCATCCCCGATCCACCCGGCCGCTCTCCCCGGCACGCGAAGCCGCTGGTCGTCGCCGCCGTTCCCGCCGAGGCCCACCAGGGTCTCGTCGGGCGCGCGGTCGACCGGTTCGACGTGGCCGCCCACCTCGAGGCGTCCGGCTTCGGCGACGCGCTCGCCCGGCGGCACGGTGCTCACGACGTCTACGAATACGCCCGTACCCTCCCCGCGCTCGCTCCCGGAGCCGCGGAGACCGCCATCGTCCGTCCTCGCGTCCGCCGCGAGGGGTGGGTCCGAGCACTCCTGCTCCTGGCCGGCGCGGTCGTCATGGCGCTCTGCGCACCCGCCGCGATCGGCGTCGGCGCCGATCTGTCGATCGCGATCGTCGCTACCGGCCTCTCCGGCTGGGTGCTGGGACAGCTCCTCGGATTCGTCACGTGGCGAAGAGCTGGCCTAGGGGATCTCGCCGGTGCTGCCCGCATCTCGGTCGGCATCGCACTGCTTCTCGCGGCTCCTCTCGTCGGCGTCGTCACCGCGGCGACCTGGTACCTCGGCGACGCACCAGCCCTGCCCACCGCCGCACTCTGCGGCGCGTGGACCCTGTACGCCGCGTCGTTGACCCTCATCTCCGTACTCGGGGGTCTGCGTCTGCTCACCGTACTCGCCGCGGGCTGCGCGGCGGTCGCCGTCGCCGCCACCTTCGCCGGCGCGGCGCTCGTGCCGATCATCACTCTCGGGGTCCTGTCCCTCGGCGGCGCCCTGCTCGCCGCCCGGACCTACCGGATGACCACCCCACTCCCGCCGGCGTTGCCCAGCCGGGACGACATCCGCGCGGCGTTCGACGGCACCTGTCAGGCCGCTCTCATGTCGACCGCGCTGCTCCTGGCGCTCAACCTCGCCGATTCCGACGACCGGATCCCGCTGTCCATCGCGGTCATCCTCGCCGCCGCACTGTGCGATCCGGCGATCGAGGACCTCGGCATCCGGCTCAAGTCCCTGTCCTACCGCTCCGGCCGCTGGCGGTTCGTCCTCCGCGGCGTCCTCGTCCGCACCCTCATCTACCTGGCGGTCATCGCACTGGCGACGCTGTCCGCGACGTGGATCGTCGACCAGATTCTCGGCATCGCGGAAGACCCCGCATCCGGACTCGTCCCGGACATCGTCGTCCTCTGCGTCGTCGCCCCGGTGTTCGCCGTGTTCGCCTTCGGTTCCGCGATCGTCCTCCGGGCCGGCCGCGTCGCCGAAGCCGTCTGGATCTCAGCCCTCGCCTGCATGGGATTCGCGACGCTCCGCTTCGGACTACCGGTACCCGTCGGGGTCGCCATGCTGTGCGGGGCCTGCCTGCTCGCGGTCTACCACGCCGTCTCAGCGGCTCTACACCCCCACAGCTGGTGAGCACGCCACGCGCGGCGGTGCCGCTGTACCTCCACCCCGCATACGATCGCGAACTCTGGGAGCAGGTCCTGCATCCGGGTGCCGCCGACCTCGTCGTCGTCAACGTCGACTCCGGTCCCGGACGCGCCACCGACCCGATCTTCGCCGAGGCCCTACGCACCACACCCGTCGACGGGGGCCCGACACTCCTGGGGTACGTCGACACCGACTACGGGCGGCGCAGCCTCCAGGACGTCCGCACCGATGTCCGCCGCTGGCGGGAAGAGTACGGCGTGACCTCGGTATTCTTGGACCAGGTGGCGTCCGGCATCGGGGCCGACGGGCACCTCGACGCCCGGGTCATCGTGCCCCTGACCGGGCTCGTCCACGCGCTGCGGCGGGACGGCGCCCGGGTCATCGCGGGGAACCCGGGCACCGTCCCCCACCCGTGGATACTCCGGCTGCTCGACATCACCTGCGTCCGTGAGACCGACCTCGAGACCCACCTGACCGACCCCGGCGAATTACCGGGGGGCGTCGACCCGTCGCGGGTGTGGCACCTCGTCTACGACTGCCCACCCGAGCGTGCCCGGGAGGCCATCGACCGGTCCGCCGAACTCGGCGCCGGCTACGTGGGCCTCGCCTCCGACGCGCTGCCCCACCCGTGGGGATCCGTCGAATACCTCAACCCCGACGCCGCACCAGTCAGCAGCTGCGGTTGACGTACCCGCGCTCGCCCCGGGGCACCACGTCCCGGTCACGCAGGAGCACCGAGATGCGATCACCGCGGAGACGGCACGCCGTCTCGAACGCCCGGGTGCCACCGTCGGAGTACTCGATCTCGATCACCCGGTCGCCATAGGCCGCCAGATAGCGATCACACTCCGAACCCCGCTCCCACGAGTACAGCTGGCAGTCCTCAGCGACGGCGTAGTCGAAACCGATCCGACCGATCTCCTCGTCCGTCAGCTCCGCCGCGTTCTTCTGCGCGACAGCGAGGCCCCGGGCGTGCGCACGGTCAGCCAGCAGCTCCGCGTACGCGACCGCGTCCGCCCTGGTCAGGCGGCCCCGCGATCGCGTCCAGGAGTCGAGATTGTCCGGCTCCACCGCGCGGAATCCGCGGTCAGCGCAGTCGGCCAGCCACCCGTCCACGATGGCTGCCAGTCGCGACCGTGTGGCGTCGGACGAGATGTCCAGCAGCGGTTCGTCCCACTCGGCGTCCTCGATCACGTCCCCTCCGAGGCCGCGCAGAACGAGATCAGCGTGCTGACCTCTCCACGCCGAGGCCTCGTCGGATTGTGCCTGGAACGCGTTGAGGTAGCAGACCGAGTAGACACCGTCGACCGGCGGCTCCGAACGATCGCGGATGACCACCCCGACGTCAGCGGCGGGCGGGTACGCGCCGCCGATCTGGTAGTCGACCACCGCGCCCGCCGGCGGCGGCTCGACATCGGGCACCGACAGGCCACCGGCGCCCGGCTGCGCGTCAGCACCCGGCTGCGCGTCGGGGTTCGTGCCGGGGGCCGGACCGGTCGCGACCGATCCCTGGCCGAGGACCTCGCTGCCGCACCCGGACACGACGAGCGCGGTAGCGCACGCCAGGGCGACGACGGCCCGACCGACGCCGGTCACCGTGGTCTGTCTCACGCGGCAATCATGCCACCATCGCGGCGGCACGATCGACCTTTACCTCGACGTCCCGTCAGACGTCCAGGAACCTCACATCACGAGCGTTGCGGGTGATGAAGTTGCGGCGCGCGTCCACGTCCTCACCCATGAGGATCGAGAACAACTCGTCGGCCGCCGCGGCGTCCTCGAGGGTGACCTGCCGGAGAGTGCGGACCGACGGGTCCATCGTGGTCTCCCACAGCTCCTTCGGGTTCATCTCGCCGAGGCCCTTGTAGCGCTGGATGCCGTCGTCGACGTTGATCTTGCGCTTGTTCTCCAGGCCGATCTTGAGGAGTTCGTCGCGCTCGCGGTCCGAGTACGCGAAGTCCGGCTCGCCCTTGCTCCACTTGAGCTTGTACAGCGGGGGCTGCGCGAGGTAGACGTACCCGTTCTCCACGAGCGGCTTCATGAAGCGGAAGATGAGCGTGAGTAGCAGCGTCGCGATGTGCTGGCCGTCGACGTCGGCGTCGGCCATCAGCACGATCTTGTGGTACCGCAGCTTGTCGATGTCGAATTCCTCGTGGATGCCGGTGCCCAGCGCCGTGATGATGGCCTGGACCTCGGCGTTCTTGAGGACCTTGTCGATCCGCGACTTCTCGACGTTGATGATCTTTCCGCGCAGCGGCAGGATCGCCTGGAACATCGAGTCGCGACCGGACTTGGCCGAACCACCAGCCGAGTCGCCCTCCACGATGTAGAGCTCGGACTTCGACGGGTCCTTGGACCGGCAGTCCGCGAGCTTGCCGGGCAGTCCACCGATGTCGGTCGCCGACTTCCGGCGCACCATCTCGCGGGCCTTGCGGGCGGCGACGCGTGCCTGACTGGAGGCGATGGCCTTGTTGACGATCACCTTGGCCTCGGCGGGGTTGGCCTCGAACCAGTGACCGACGTGCTCGGCCACCTGCCGCTGGACGAAGCCCTTGACCTCGGTGTTGCCGAGCTTGGTCTTGGTCTGCCCCTCGAACTGCGGGTCCGCGATCTTGGCGGAGATGACGGCCGCGAGACCCTCGCGGATGTCGTCACCCGTGAGGTTGGGGTCCTTCTCCTTGATGAGCTTCTTGTCCCGGGCGTACTTGTTGACCAGCGAGGTCAACGCCGCACGGAAGCCCTCCTCGTGGGTGCCGCCCTCGTGGGTGTTGATCGTGTTGGCGAAGGTGTGGACGGACTCCGAGTACCCGGAGTTCCACTGCATGGCGACCTCGACCTCGTGACCGGTGCCCTTGCCCTCGAAGTACAGGATCGTCGGGTGGATCGCGGTCTTGGACTTGTTGATCGCCTTGACGTAGTCCTTGAGGCCGTCCGGGTAGTGGAAGGTCCGCTTGCGCTCGCGGATCTTCTCGGGCTCGGCCGCCTCGGCTCCGTCACCGGCGCTCTCGACGAAGACCTGCTCGGCGTCCACGGCGCTGGCCAGATCCGAGCCCTCGTCCGAGCCCGGTGCGGAGTCCGGACCGACGCCCTCGCTGTCCGCGATCGCGTCGAGCTCCGCCGCCTTCTCGGCTCGCGGCCGACGGTCGGTCAGTGTGATGGTCAGTCCCTTGTTGAGAAACGCCATCTCCTGCAGGCGACGGGCGACGATGTCGAAGTCGTACTCGGTGGTCTCGAAGATCGACGGATCCGCCCAGAAGCGGACCTTGGTCCCGGTGCCCTCGGCGGGCCCGGCGTCGACCAGCTCCGCCGGCACGGCCATGTCGAAGTCCTGCTTCCACAGGCGACCGTCGCGCTTGATCTGTACCTCGACGCGGGTCGACAGCGCGTTGACCACCGAGATGCCGACGCCGTGGAGACCACCGGAGACCGCGTAGGAATCCGAGTCGAACTTGCCGCCCGCGTGGAGCTGGGTCATGACGACCTGGACGGTGGGCATGCCCGACTCGTGCATCTCCACCGGGATGCCGCGGCCGTCGTCGATGACCTCGACGCCACCGTCCTCGAGAAGGGTGACATTGACGCCGGTCGCGTGCCCCGCCATGGCCTCGTCGACGGAGTTGTCGACGACCTCCCAGATCAGGTGGTGCAGACCCCTCGGCCCGGTGGAGCCGATGTACATACCCGGCCGCATCCGGACGGCCTCGAGCCCTTCGAGGACAGTGATCGATGAAGCGCCGTATTCCTTGGCTCCGCCGTTGTCGGCCGTGCTCCTGGCGTCCGCCACGTGCGAACTCCTCGCGTCTCGGGGGTCTGGGACCGGCCCAGTCTACCTGCGGGAACCGCCGCGCGGGCCGCGGGCACGCCCGGCCCTCACCCGTAGGTGTCCCGCGGGCCGCGACCCGACACGTGGAGCGGGCCCTTCCGCCAACTCGGTTTCTCCGGCCCCTCCACCTTCAGCCGACGGACGTGACCCGGTCCCATCGCGGCGGCGATCTTGCGGAGGATGTCCGCGGACATCAACCGCAGCTGCGTGGCCCACGCGGTACTCGACGCCCGCACGTGGAGGATCCCCTCCTCCAGACGCTCCGGCGTCGCGTGGCTCGAGACGTCCTCGCCGACGATCCGTCCCCACTCGGCGAACAGCCGTCCGGTGGCGACCTTGTCGTCCCATCCGCGTTTCTTGGCGACCTGGCCGACGAGCCGCCCGAGCGGCTGGGGATCCCACGGATCGGCGCCGGCACCCGTCCAGCCGCGCTTGCGCAACCGACGTCCCGCGCCGACCGGGCCGGTCCGTCCGCGACCGACCTGTTTGCCTTCCGCACGGGCCTTCGCCCTGGCCTCCTCGAGCGCCTTCTTGGCGATGTCATAACCACGTTGTGGCTGGTCAGACGGTGTTATGCCGTCCCGTCCGGTCCCGCCCGTCATGTCGGGTCCCCACTTTCCGTATCGGTGTTCTCGTCGTCGTCGCCCTCGTCATCCCGGGGTCGTGACAGCGTCATCCCGGAGTGACGGTCCCGGCCCTCGCCCGTCATCACGACGTCATGACGCACGCGCCGCAGCCCGGCCGGGACGTCCTCCCCGACCGCCGCGGTGATGAGGACCTGCTCGACGCCGGCGGCCACATCGGCGAGCGCGGCGCGGCGGTGGCGGTCGAGTTCGGCGAACACGTCGTCGAGGAGGAGCACCGGCTCGGCACCGTCGGCGCGGAACAACTCGAGGGAGCCGAGGCGCAACGCGAGCGCGAACGACCACGTCTCGCCGTGGCTGGCGAACCCCTTCGCCGGCTCCTCTCCGAGGGTCAGGAGGAGGTCGTCGCGGTGCGGCCCGACGAGCGACATGCCGCGGTCGATCTCGTCGCGTCGCCGCCGACCGAGCTCCGCGAGGAGCACCGCCTCGACGAGTTCGGGATCGGTCAGCTCGGACTCATCGGGGGTGTCGGCGACGCGGAACCGGTAGGCGAGATCGGCCGGGCGGGACTCGGGTGCCAGCCCGCGATAGGCGTCGACGACGAGGGGGCGCAGCTGCCGGAGGAGGTCGATCCGACCGGCCACGAGTCTGGCCCCGAGTTCGGCCAGCCGGCCGTCCCACACGTCGAGGGTGTCCAGCACCGCGGCTGATTCCTCGGGCCGGCCGCGCCGCAGCGCACCTGACGCGGACTTGAGCAGCGCGGTGCGCTGACGCAGCACGGACGAGTACTCGGCCAGGTCGCCACCGAGCGAGGGACGGCGTTGGACCATGAGCTCGTCGAGCAGCCGACGCCGCTCGGCTGGCTCGCCGCGCACGAGGGCGAGGTCCTCGGGCGCGAAGAGGACGGACTGGACGACCCCGAGGATGTCGGAGAGTCGGCGGCACGGTGAGGTGTTGAGTCTCGCGCGGTTGGCCTTGCCGGAGTTCAGCGCGAGTTCGACGGTGAGTTCCCGCCCGGCGTTGTGGGCGAGTGCGCCGACGAGCGCGGTCCCGGCACCCGTCCGGATCATCGGCGCGTCGCCCGCGACGCGGTGCGACCGGAGGCTGGCCAGCACGCCGATCGCCTCGAGGACGTTGGTCTTCCCGTGGCCGTTGCGGCCGATCAGCGTGGTGACCCCCGGCTCGAGATCCAGTTCGAGCAGCGGCCAGGAGCGGAAGTCCAGGAGCCTGAGGTGACGCAGGTGCATACCGGATCGGTCCCGGGTCGCGGGCTCAGCCCGGCAGGCGCACGGGCATGAGCAGGTAGGTGTGGTCCGACTCGACGGGCGCGATGGCGCCGTCGGCGCCCGGCTCGGGGAGGGTCTCGGGTGCGGGTCGCAGGACTGCGGGGCGGCTGGGCTGCGTGAACCCGAACGCGACGCGGGCGGAGTGGATGCTGCCCAGGCCATCGAGCAGGTAGCCGGGGTTGAAGGCGATGGTCAGCGGCTCGCCGACGAAGTCCACCGGGAGCGACTCGTTGGCCTGCGCGGCGTCGTCCCCGCCGGCCGAGAGCGCGAGTTCGCCCTCGCTGAACGCCATGCGGACCTGGACGCCGCGGTCGGCGACGAGCGCGACACGCTTGATCGCCTGCACGAGGGCGTCGACCTCGACGACCGCGACGGACGTGTGCTGGGGCGGCAGCAGCTGCCGGACCTTGGGGAACTCGGCGTCGAGCAGGCGGGTGGTGGTGCGCTGACCGGAGACCAGCACACCGAGGATGCCCTCGGCCCCGACGTTGGAACCCGCCCCGAGGCTGAGGTCGACTCGACCACCGTGTCCGGCCGAGCGGGTGACCTCGGACAGCGCCTTGGCCGGGATGAGCACCTCGACGGTGACGTCCTCGCGAGCCGGCTCCCAGTCGAACTCCCGGATGGCCAGGCGGAACCGGTCGGTCGCGATGAGCGTGACCCGGGTGCCCTTGATCTCCATACGGATGCCGGTGAGCATCGGGAGGGTGTCGTCCTTGCCGGCCGCGACGACGACCTGGCCCACGGCCTCCGAGAACGCGTCGACCTCGGCGGAGCCGGTGACCTCCGGCATGGCCGGAAGCTGCGGGTAGTCCTCGACCGGCATGGTCGGGAGGGTGAACTTCGCGGAGCCGCAGGTGATGTACATCTTCTGCGCGGTGACCACCACCTCGACCGGGCGGTCGGGCAGGGCGCGGGCGATGTCGGCCAACAGCCGCCCGGACACCAGCGTGCTGCCCGGCTCGGACACCTCCGCGGGTACCGAGACCTGCGCTGACGTCTCGTAGTCGAACCCCGAGATCGTCAGACCCGAGTCCGCCTCGAGCAGGACGCCGCCGAGGATCGGCACCGACGGCCGCGAGGGCAGCGTGCGGGCGACCCAGGCCACGGAGTCCGCGAAGTCCTCGCGGGTGACGCGGAACGTCGGATCCGTGATCTCCATCGATGACCTCTTTCAGGCGGGGCGGATACCGGCTGCCGGTATCTGGACGAGTGGTCTGTTTCGGGGGTCGTGCCGTACGTGCACGCCGCGGTCGGCGGAACGTCTCCATGAGGGTAACCGCTCGCACCGACAGTGGGCACACGGAGTCGGCGTAACCGGTCAAGCAGGCTCGCCGTTCCACATCCCTACTTCTTACAAGAACTCTCAAGAGAGATAAGAGGTAGTAGTAGGTCCTGTGAAATTGTGAGCCGAGACCTGTAATCACAGGTCTCGGCGGATTTCGTCGTGTGAACGCGTCTGTCGATTCTTGTGATTTGGTCGAGCGCCCCGGTGGAATCACAAGACTCCGTCCACCCTCTGTCCACCGTCGGTCCACAAGATCCCACAGCTTTGTCCACAGCTGTGAACGATGTGACGAAGGGGGTCGCGGGGGGTCTCAGTTGTGTCGCGACGCGGTCGCGGGCGCCGTGACATGACGGGCGCAGGCAACGGGATACGACGTTCCCGGGGCGGATGACAGGGGTCGCGGCGACGCGGCGACCCGCGCGCACGACGAATCAGCCCGTATGAGGGGAAGGGGGACGGTACGAGGGGCCCTCAGAGCGAGCGGGAGCGCTCCTTGATCCGGGCGGTGAGCTCCTGGATCTGATCGTAGGTACGCCGGTCGTCCTTGATCTCCTTGAGGATCTTGCGCTGGGCGTACATGACCGTGGTGTGGTCCTTGCCGCCGAAGGTGACGCCGATCTTGGGGAGGGAGAGGTCGGTGAGTTCGCGGCAGAGGTACATGGCGATCTGCCGCGCCCGGGAGAGCGACCGGGTCTTGGACGTTCCGCACAGTTCGTCGATGCTCGTGGAGAAGAACTCGGCGGTCACCGCCATGATGGTCGCCGCGGAGATCTGTAGCGAATCGTCGTCGGAGACCACGTCGCGCAGAACGATCTCGGCGAGCGGCACGTCGATCTCGTGCCCGTTGAGGGACGCGAACGCCACCACACGGATGAGCGCGCCCTCGAGTTCGCGGATGTTGCGCTGGACGCGGGTGGCGATGAGCTCGAGGACGTCCCGGGGGACGACGTAGTTCTCGGACTTCGCCTTCTTGTCCAGGATCGCGATGCGTGTCTCGAGCTCGGGCGGCTGGATGTCGGTGATCAGCCCCCACTCGAACCGCGTACGTAGTCGGTCCTCGAGGGGCTGCAGCTGCTTGGGCGGCCGGTCGGAGGAGATCACGATCTGCTTCTGCGCGTTGTGGATCGTGTTGAAGGTGTGGAAGAACTCCTCCTGGACCTGCTCCTTGCCGATCAGGAACTGGATGTCGTCCACCAGCAGGATGTCCGCCTCGCGGTACCGCTTCTTGAACATGTTCTGGCGGCCGTCGCGGACGGAGTTGATGAAGTCGTTGGTGAACTCCTCGGTCGAGACGTACTTGACCTTCTGTTCGGAGTACATGCGCAACGAATAGTGCCCGATGGCGTGGAGCAGGTGAGTCTTGCCGAGACCGGATTCGCCCCAGATGAACAGGGGGTTGTACGCACGGGCGGGCGCCTCGGCCACGGCGAGTGCGGCGGCCCTGGCGAACCTGTTGGAGTTGCCCTGGACGAACGCGCTGAAGGTGTAGCGCTCGTTGAGGCCGGGGGCCGTCGCGGCGGACAGCGCCTCGTCGCGGTCGCTGCCGTGGAGG
The DNA here is from genome assembly GCF_001815995.1 of Dietzia sp. HMSC21D01. NCBI lineage: Bacteria > Bacillati > Actinomycetota > Actinomycetes > Mycobacteriales > Dietziaceae > Dietzia > Dietzia sp. HMSC21D01. The sequence goes on from NZ_KV823816.1 coordinate 17,077, forward strand.
AGTCGCTCGGCGGCGATCTGTTCCTCGGTCATCCGCCGGGGCCGTGTGGTGGCCGGCGGGTGCTCCTCCTCGGCGGCCGGGCGATGGATCTCGTCGGCGTCGATGACCTGGTCGTCCTGGTCGTCGGTGGGCGGTTGCCCGCCGGCCAGGGAGGTGTCGACCTTTACGGCGAGGTCGACGGGCTCGCCGAGCTGCGCGCTCAGGGCGCGGGTGATGGGTCCGCGCAGGACGGATTCGATGTTGTCGCGGGCGAAGGCCGACGGCGCGGCGAGCATCGCGAAGCCGTTGACCACGGCGATCGGCTGGACGAGCCGGAGCCACGCCTGCTGCTGGCGGGACAGGGCCGGGTTGTCGTCACTGGCCAACTCGGGATCGGTGAGCCTGTCGAGGACGGCACTCCACACGTGTTCGAGTTCAGAAGACACGGTGGGTGGTCTCCTCTCGTCAGCGTGTCGGGCGATCCCGGCGGGCCGGGGGGCCGGCCAGGCCGGACACCACACTCTATCCACAGGCTCCGACCCAGGTCCACTGAGGTATCCACATGGTTGTCCACAGCTGTGGGATGACAGACTTCACCCACGGGCCGTGCGCAGGTGGAGGATCAGCGGCGAGGGATCGGTGGTACTGGTTCGGATCTGAGGTTATGTACAGCCCGGGGGGCTCGTTGGTGAATGACCGTAACAACACGTCCCAGCCAGGGGCAACCCTCAAGATCGACTGGAGGCCGGAAGTCAAGCATCGCGGCCGTGGGCGTGTCGAGATGTCCTGCGAAGTGGCGACGGTGGGACGAATGGGATTACACGGTTTGGTGGCCGGCGCGTGGTGCGCGTAATCTTGAACAGTCTGTCGTGCGCCCGCGGGCGTACGGCGCGTCGTGGTGCCGCCGACCCCGGTGATTCGACGACGTCTCGTACTCGAACAGGCGCTGGTCACGGCGCCGACTTCACGTGAGGAGCCAACCATGGCCAAGGGCAAGCGGACTTTCCAGCCGAACAACCGTCGTCGTGCCAAGGTGCACGGTTTCCGTCTCCGGATGCGCACGCGCGCCGGCCGTGGCATCGTCGGCGCCCGTCGTCGCAAGGGCCGCGCCTCGCTGACGGCCTGATCCCGGCCGGGGTGGCGCGTGCTTCCCAGGTCGCACCGGCTCCACCGTTCCGCTGATTTCGCGACGGTGGTGCGCAAGGGTGCCAGGAAGGGCCGCCGCACCATGGTCGTACACGCCCACGTGGACTCCTCGGATGTCCGCGTGGGCGGTCCGCGTTTCGGGCTCGTCGTGAGCAAAGCCGTCGGGGACTCGGTGACACGCCACCGGGTCAGCCGGCGGCTTCGTCATATCGCCGCCGAGGTGCTGGCGGACGTCGACCCGGACCTCATGGTCGTCGTGCGCGCGAACCCGGCGTCGGCGACGGCGCCTCACGCCGATCTGGTGCGGGATATGAGAACCGGGTTGGCCGCGGCGGCGTCGCGGGCTCGGGGGTCATCGTGACCCGGGGCCGGCCGGGACCCGTGGCACGGGTCCTGTTGTGGATGCTGGACTTCTATCAGAAGGGCATCTCGCCGCTCACCCCCCCGAGCTGCCGCTTCGAGCCGACGTGCAGCGCGTACGCCGTCGAGGCCGTGCGTGTCCACGGCGCCTGGTACGGCACCTGGCTGTCTGTGTGGCGCCTGCTGCGCTGCGGCCCGTGGACGCCCGGCGGGTGGGACCCGGTCCCGGAGCCACGCGCGCCCGATCCTCCGGACGGGCATGACGCGCACGACCACAATTCACGAACGTAGCTAGGACTCACACACCCATGTCGTTCATCACCAACCCGCTGGTCTATTACCCGATCTCCGGGATCCTCTGGTTCTGGCACAAGATCTTCGCCTTCCTCGGGGGGCTACTCCCCTGGGTCGAGGCGCCGGACTCCAACGGCGTCATCTGGGCGCTGTCGGTGATCTTCCTCGTCGTCACGCTGCGTGCGTTGCTGTTCTGGCCGGCGGCCAAGCAGATCCGCTTCTCCCGCAAGATGCAGGAGCTGCAGCCCAAGATGAAGGAGCTGCAGAAGCGGTACAAGAACGACCGCGAGAAGCTCGCCGTCGAGACCCGCAAGCTGCAGAAGCAGGAGGGCTTCAACCCTCTGCTGGGCTGCCTGCCCATGCTCATCCAGATCCCGGTGTTCCTGGGCCTGTTCCACGTGCTGCGCTCGTTCAACCGGATGGGTGAGCAGTTCGGCGCGCTGGGGATGACGGCCGAGGAGACGCGCAACACGGGCAACTACGTGTTCAACGCGGACGAGGTCCAGAGCTTCCTCGACGCCCGCCTGTTCGGCGCCCCGCTGTCGTCGTTCATCTCGCAGCCGGTCGAGCAGTTCCAGGCCTTCGTCGAGCCGGGCGCCGCGCTGGACTTCGCCCGATGGAACATCATCCTGGTCGCCGTCCCGCTGATGATCATCTCGGCGGTCACGACCCACTTCAACGCCCGTGTGTCGCTGTCGCGCCAGTCGCCGGAGGCGGCCGCGAACCCGCAGGCGAAGATCATGAACCAGCTGATGCTGTGGGCGTTCCCCATCGGCATCCTGGTGACCGGCGCGTTCTGGCCGATGGCGATCCTCGTCTACATGGTCACCAACAACCTGTGGACGCTGGGCCAGCAGTACTTCCTGTACGAGAGGATGGCCAAGGAGGACGACGCCGCCGCGCTGGCGCGCCGTGAGGAGCAGAAGGCCCTCGCCCCGCGCGTCGGGGTGAAGCCGGTCAACCCCAAGAAGGGCCGTGGGAGCGGGTCGGCCGCCGCGTCGGGTACCGCCGTGGCCACCGCGCCCACCGTGGGCGCGGATGAGGCGAAGGGGGACGACGACGAGGTGGTCCCGCCGAAGGCCGCTCCCGCCTCTCCCTCGCCGAGCGGGCCCCGCCCGGGGCAGCGCCCACAGGCGCCGGGCGGTCAGCGGAGTAGGCCGGCTCAGAAGGCCTCCGGATCGCGGCCCAAGAACAAGAAGAAGAAAAAGAAACGGTGACCCGGTAGGGCACGCCACTGGACGAGGTCCCCGATGCTCCGGCGTCGGGGACCTTGTCCCATACTTGGGGTAGATACTCGTCGGCTCATGTGGGTACGGCGATCGGCGGTCACGACGGAGGCGGGTCCATGTCCAAGAGGAGCATCGAGGTGTCCGAGGAACGATTGGTCGAGGAGGGCGAGGTTGCCGGTGACTATCTCGAGCAGTTCCTCGACATCCTGGACTTCGACGGGGACATCGACCTGGATGTCGAGGGCGACCGCGCGGTCGTGAACATCGTTGGGGGCGACGATCTCGACACGCTCGTGGGTCCGGACGGCGCGGTGCTCGATGCGATCCAGGAGCTGACCCGTCTGGCCGTCCAGCAGGAGTTGGGTGACCGGAGTCGGCTGATGCTCGACATCGCCGGATGGCGCGAGGCCAAGCGGGAGGCGTTGACCGATGCCGGTCGTGTCGCCGCCCAGCGGGTGCTCGAGTCCGGAGAGTCGGAGGAGCTGGAACCGATGACCCCGTTCGAGCGGAAGATCATCCACGATGCGATCGCGGAGATCGACGGGGTCACGTCGGACTCGACCGGCGTCGAGCCGAACCGCCGGGTGGTCGTCCTGCCGGAGTGAGGCGGTGAGGACCCGACAGGGGTGCGAGTCGAGCGGCTCGCACCCCTGTCGCGTGTCCGGGGAAGAATGACAACGATGTAGTTCGATGTTTCACGTGAAACCGGGCCTGGGCCCGATGGAGGTAGCGCAACGCCATGACCGACGACACCACTGACGAAACGACACGTGACAGCGGCCTGGGCGGCGTGCCCGCAGGCGCCGCGGACGTGTTCGGCGAGCGTCTCCCACTGGCGATCCGGTACGTCGAGTTCCTCGGAACCGCGGGACTGGGGCGCGGTCTGATGGGGCCGCGCGAGCGTCCCCGTCTGTGGGATCGGCACGTCCTCAACTCGGCTGCGGCGGCGTCGGCACTCGAGGACGGGGAGGCGGTCGTGGACATCGGCAGCGGCGCCGGCCTGCCCGGGATCCCGCTCGCTCTCGCCCGACCGGATCTCCGCGTGACGCTCGTGGAACCGCTGCTGCGGCGCGTGACGTTCCTCGAGGAGATCATCGACGAGCTCGGTATCGACGTGCGAGTGGTGCGTGGCCGGGCGGAGGAGAAGGCCGTCATCGCGACGGCGGGGAATGCCGACGTCGTGACGTCCCGCGCGGTCGCGCCGCTGGCCAAGCTGGCCGGGTGGTCCGCTCCCCTACTCCGGGTCGGCGGGCGAATGGTCGCGCTGAAGGGTGAGTCCGCGGCAGACGAGGTCGAGCGGGATCGCGGGGCGCTCGCCAAGCTCGGTTTCGAGGGGCTTCGCGTCGAGACCGTAGCCGCCCCCGATGCCGAGCCGACGAGGCTGGTGATCGGCAGTCTGGCGACTAGGATGGGACACCGTGGCTCGCGATCTCGCGGGGGAGGACGACGCGGCCGGTGACCGGCCCGGGCATCCGGCCCGGGATCGTGTCGGTTTCACGTGAAACACTGACTCCACGGGCAGCGGATGCTGCACCGCCGGTGTCCATGATGGAAGTCGAAAGGTGACGGATGTCCGACGACGAGACCCCGATTTTCGCGGCTGCGAGGCAGGCGAACGAGGTGCTCCACGGGGATGCCCCCGCGCTCCCCCGGCCTGAGACGCCGCGCATCATCACGATCGCCAACCAGAAGGGCGGCGTCGGGAAGACGACGTCCACCGTCAATCTCGCCGCAGCGCTGGCTCTCGGTGGGCTCGGCGTCCTCGTCATCGACATGGACCCTCAGGGGAATGCGAGCACGGCTCTCGGTGTGGACCACCGCGAGGGGACGCCGTCGAGCTACGAGCTGCTGATGTGGGAGGCCTCGATCGAGGACCTCATGCAGAAGAGCCCGCACGCCGAGCGGTTGTACTGCATCCCCGCGACCATCGATCTCGCGGGCTCGGAGATCGAGCTCGTCGGCCTGCCCCACCGGGAGCGGAGGCTGGCCGAGGTCCTTCACCCCGACGATCTCCGGCTGCTCGGGATCGACTACGTCTTCCTCGACTGCCCGCCGTCCCTGGGCCTGCTCACCGTTAACGCGATGGTGGCGGCGAGCGAGGTGCTCATCCCCATTCAGTGCGAGTACTACGCACTGGAGGGTGTGGGGCAGCTGCTGCGCAACGTCGAGCTGATTCAGCAGCACCTCAACACCGAGCTCGAGATCTCGACGATCATGCTCACGATGTATGACGGCCGGACGAAGCTGGCCGAGCAGGTCGCGGGCGAGGTACGGAACCACTTCGGGGACACGGTGCTGCGGACGGTCATTCCTCGGAGCGTCAAGGTGTCGGAGGCGCCGGGTTTCGGGATGACCATTCTCCAGTACGACGCGGGATCCCGAGGTGCCCTGGCCTACCTCGACGCCGCCCGCGAGATCAACGGCCGGGGCGTCACCAGCCGGGGCGCAAGCGACCGGGGGCCGGACGACCGGGGGGCGAGTAGCCCGGGTGGCGATACGACGACTGACGAGTTGGTGGGCATCCCCGCCCCCGGCATGAGCGCGGACGAAACGCGTCCGGAGGAGAGTCGATGAGTCAGCAACGCAAGGGTGGTCTCGGACGTGGGCTGGCGGCCCTGATCCCGACCGGACCCGAGGACGGCCCGCGGCTCGGTAGCGACGCGGCCGACGTGATCCTGGGCCCCCGCGCCGGCGGTCCCCGTACCTCTCCCCCGCGCCCCCGTCGCGCGGCTGCGGATACCGCGGCGCCGGCGGAGTCCGCCGGCGATGCCGGAGCGTCCCGTGCGGGCCGCGCCGAATCCTCGGCGTCCGCAGGAGGGGGTCGTGAGCGGGGCGCTGTTTCACGTGAAACGCCGACCGGCGAGCGCGGCGAGCGTACGAGCGAGGTTTCACGTGAAACCGCTGACCTGGTCGATCCGGGCGCGGTCTACCGGGAGATCTCGCCGAGCGACATCGACCCGAACCCCAAGCAGCCGCGGACCTACTTCGACGAAGAGGCGCTCGCCGAACTCGCGCACTCCGTGAAGGAGTTCGGCCTACTGCAGCCGATTGTCGTCCGTGAGATGTCCGGCGGCCGGTATCAGCTCATCATGGGCGAGCGCCGCTGGCGCGCGAGCCAGCGGGCCGAGCTCGCGACGATCCCCGCGATCGTCCGTCAGACGGAGGACGAGGACCTCCTCCGCGACGCCCTGCTCGAGAACATCCACCGAGTGCAGCTCAATCCCCTGGAGGAGGCGGCCGCGTACCAGCAGCTGCTCGACGAGTTCAACGTGACGCAGTCCGAGCTCGCCAACCGGATCGGGCGGTCCAGGCCGGCCATCACGAACAGTATCCGTCTCCTCCAGCTCCCCACGGCGGTCCAGCGCAGGGTTGCCGCAGGCGTCCTGTCCGCAGGGCACGCCCGCGCGCTCCTCGGGCTGGAGGCGGGCGCGGCCGCGCAGGACGAGCTCGCCGCGAGGATCGTCGCGGAGGGCTTGTCCGTCCGCGCCACGGAGGAGATCGTCACTCTGGCCAACCGTGATGCCGGAGATGCCGAGGAGAAGCCGAAGCCCGCTCCCCGCGGTCGTCGGAGGGACCCCGAGCTCGAGGCGGTGGCCGGTCGACTGTCCGACCGCTTCGAGACCTCGGTGTCGGTGACGATGGGTCGCCGCAAGGGCCGCATCACGATCGATGTCGGGGACGCGGACGACCTGGCGCGTGTCCTCTCTCTACTCGAGGGCGGGTCGACCGGTACGACACGATGATCTCGATTCGTTCGTTGGACCTGTCCGCCGTGGACCATCTCGGCCCGCGGGCCCGGCGTTGCGTCTATTGGCAGACGGACGGCGAGTCGACGAGTGGCTCCCCCGGGGATCCGGAGTTCGAGAAGGAGGCTTGGATCTCCCATGTCTCGCTCGAGTGGGGCGTGTGCGGACAGATCGCCCGGGCCGCCGACAAACCCGCGGCGGCGGCGTTCTACGCGCCCCCGGGGATGATTCCCCGAGCGTCCTGCTTCCCGACCTCACCGGTCGGCGCCGACGCGATCCTCCTGGCGGGGATGAGCGTCGAGGATGGCGCCCCCGCCGGAGTCCTCACCTCGCTCCTCGACGCGGTCGTGGTGGACCTGCGGAGTCGCGGCATCAAGGCCATCGAGGCCTTCGGGGTAACGTCCGAGGACACGGGCGAGATAGCGTCACGTGACACGTGCGGCGCGGACTCGTGCGTGCCGGCGACGAGCTTCCTCATCGAGCACGGGTTCACCATCATCGCGCCGCACGAGACCCATCCGAGGCTCCGCCTCGATATCCAGAGCGAGCACCTGTGGAAGGCGGATGTCGAGCGCGCGCTCGATCAACTGTTCGCGGAACACGGCTTCGCCACCCGCCGGGTCGGTGTCCTGTCGGGGGCGTCGGCTCGGGCGTGATGCCCGGCCGGCCGTGATGCCCGGCCGGGCCGGGTGACGCGTGTGCGGGCCCAGCCCGCCGGGCTCAGCTACGCTGGCGCTGCTCGTAGTCGATGAGGTCGTCGACGGACATCGACCCGGTGGGATGGTCGTCCTCGTCGAGCAGATAGAGGCGCTTGACGCCCACGAGGATCGAATCGATGATCGTGTCCTGCGCGTCCCGGTCCCCCAGGATGGCGAGGTCGCCGGCGTTGTGGGCGTACCCGAGGTAGATCTGCACGGACGGCATCCGGGTCATCCGCAACAGGGGCCAGCTGCGGCCGTGCGTGCGGCAGTCCCGCAGCTCGGTGCGGCTGACGATCTCCCGCTGGGTGAAGCCCGACAGCGCCTCGCCGAGCATGGACTCCGCGCCCAGCGAGTTACCGAAGTAGAAGGTCGCCACGCCGTTGCCCACGGGGTTGGGATGGCGGTCGAGCCGCAGAGAGATGACGAGGTCGGCGTTGAAGGCGTTGGCGATCTCCGCGCGCTCGGGATCGGTGGGGATCATGGCCTCGGGCCGCGAGAGGAAGACCTCCACGCCGGCCTGGTTCATCCGCTCGGAGAGTCGGCGGGTGATGTCCCACAGGAGCTCGGCATCCGTGATCGTTCCGTTCGGGGTCTCGATGCGGATCGGGTTCTCGGACCCGCTGGGGCCGGGATCGAGCACGATCCGCTTGCCGGCGAGCATCGGACCGGAGGTGCGGGCGCGCTCCTTCTCCACGAGGGACGCCATGTCGCCGCCCTTGAAGAGGGTCGAGAAGCGGTTGATGGTGTCGAGGGTCTCGGCGCCCACGACGCCGTCCGCCTCGAGGGCGCAGTCCCGCTGGAAGTCGGTGACCGCAGCGTGGGTGAGGGCGCCGAAGGTCCCGTCGACGAGACCGGCGTAGAAACCGAGCTCCCCGAGCCGGCGCTGGAGCTGGGCGACGTCGTCCCCGGCCATGGGCTTGGAGACGATGTAGCTCAGATCCCGCGTCCCCAGGACGTGGCTGGCGTCGTCGAGGGCGGCCTGGGTCGCCGGACCCACGATCCCGTCGGAGATCAGCCCACGGGCCTGCTGGAAGGCCAGAACGGCCGTCTCGAGATCGGCGTCGAACACCGCGTCGGTCCGGGCGAGGACCGAACCGGTCTCCGGCTCGGTGACCCCGACCGAATCGATGTTGTGAAGCAGGCCCATCCCAGCGAGGGTGGCCCGGATCGCGGCCACCTCGGGCCCGCGGTCACCACGCCTCCACGCCATGGGTTCCTCCCGCTCTCTCGAGTTACGTACTCGAATGAACTTACCGCCTCACCCACCCGAGTGCCGTTCCCGCGCCGCGCGGCGGGGGACGGCTCAGGGGGTCTCTCAGCAGCTTCTTGCGGGACCCTCAGGAACCCAGGACGTCGCTGAGCTCCGAGCGCAGGGCCGACTTGGACTTCGCGCCGGTGAGGCGCTTCACGGGCTGTCCCTCGGAGAACAGCAGGAGCGCGGGGATCGCGGTGATCTGGTACTCGGCGGCCAGCTCCTGGTTGGCCTCGACGTCCACCTTGGCGACGGTGAGCTTGTCGGCCTCGGCGCCCGCGAGTTCGTTGAGGACCGGCGCCATCATGGTGCACGGGCGGCACCAGGTGGCCCAGAAGTCCACGAGCACCGGCTTGGAGGCGCTGGCGGCGAGGACGGCGTCGGCGAAGTCGGCCTCGGTGACGTCGACGATGTTGGGGGTGTCGGCCATGATGGCGGTCCTTTCGGTGGAGGTTCGGGTGGCTGTGGTCAGGCCTGCTCGGCGAGCCAACGCTCGGCGTCGATCGACGCCGAGCAGCCGGAACCGGCGGCGGTGATGGCCTGGCGGTAGCGCTTGTCGACGAGATCGCCGCAGGCGAAGACCCCGGGGATGGAGGTGGCGGTGGTCTGGCCGGTGAGGACGTAGCCGTCCTCGTCCACCTCGACCTGGTCGCGCACGAGCTCCGACCGCGGGTCGTGGCCGATCGCCACGAACATCGCGGCGGTCTCGAGCTCACTCGTCTCCCCGGTGACCGTGTTGCGCAGGCACAGCTTCTCGACCGAGCCGGTGCTGCCGGCGACGACCTGGTCGACGGTCGTGTTGAGGATAAAGGAGATCTTCTCGTTCTCGCGGGCCCGCTCGAGCATGATCTTCGACGCGCGGAACTCCTCGCGGCGATGAACGATCGTCACCGAGGAGCCGAATTTGGTGAGGAAGGTCGCCTCCTCCATGGCCGAGTCGCCGCCGCCGACCACCACGATGGGCTTGTCGCGGAAGAAGAAGCCGTCGCAGGTGGCGCAGGAGCTCACGCCGCGGCCGAGGTACTCCTGCTCCCCCGGGACGCCGAGGTAGCGGGCGGCCGCGCCCATCGCGAGGATGACGGCGCGGGCACGGTGTTCCTCCTCGCCGACGCGGACGATCTTCACGTCGCCGGCCAGGTCCATCGACGTGACGTCCTCCATCCGGAGGTCGGCGCCGAACCGCTCGGCCTGCTCGCGCATCTGCATCATGAGGTCCGGGCCCATCATGCCCTCGGCGAAGCCCGGGAAGTTCTCCACGTCGGTGGTGGTCATGAGCGCACCACCGAACTGCGACCCCTCGAAGACCACCGGCTTGAGCTCGGCCCGCGCGGAGTAGATGGCGGCGGTGTAGCCGGCCGGGCCGGATCCGACGATGATGACGTCGTGGACGGTGTCGCTCATGAGTTCTCGGGGCTCCTCGGGGTGGGCGGTCGATGGGGAGGGTGGCGGACCTGCACCACCGTGTCAGGCCTACTCACCAGGGCTCAACACGCGGGTGGGGCGGCTTGTTCCCCCAGTGTCCCCGGTCTCCCCCTCACGCGGTGAGGGTGACCCCCTCGAGGAGGACGGCGAGCTTGGCGCGGCCGCGGGCGCACCGGCTCTTGATGGTGCCCGGGGGGACGTTGAGCAGGTGGCTGGCCTCGGCCACGGTGCACCGCAACATGTCGACGACGACGACGGCGTCGCGCTGATCGTCGGGCAGGCCCGCCAGCGCCTCGGCGACGATGATCGCGTAGGCGGGATCCTGGTGGAAGTGATCGCGCAGGGTGACCTGCTCGTGCAGTGACGGGGTGAGCTGCGTATGGGTACGCAGGCGTTGGGCGCGCATCTTGTCCAGGCACGCGTTGACCACGATCCGGTAGAGCCATCCCTGGACGGGGCAGGCGTGCTTGAACGTGTCCGCCTTGCGGTACGCCGAGACGAGGGCCTCCTGGAGGGCCTCCGCGGCGTCATCGCGGTTGAACGACGTCCGGATGGCCAGCCGCCACAGGTAGTCGTAGTGACGGCGGACGAGCGCGGAGAACGCGTCCGGATCGCCGGCGACGTGCGCGTCGATCAACTCCGAGTCCGTCAGCGGGGACTCCGCCCGCAGGGACGCACGCGTCGTCGCCGGGGCGGGGGTGACGGTGGCACCGGTGTTCACGGGCGTCACGGTAACCCGGTGCCTCGGCCGGTGGGGGTGCCACCTCGGCGCCGGGCGGGTCAGCGGGTGAGCTCGACCTCGGTGATCTCGGCGTCGTAGGCCTGGGCACCGGACGTGCCGAGCCGGGTGATCCACACGAGGAGGTACCGCGACTCCTCGGGCTCGTCGATCGTCACGGTCGCCTCGCCGTCGCGGACGGTGCCCGTCCCGAGCCGGGTGGTCTCGTCGAGGGAGCTCGGCGTCGCGGTGGGCGACGAGCGCACCTCGAAGCGCACGTCGTCGTCATCGGAGTGCAGGACGACCCGCCGGACCTCCTGCGCGTCGTCGAGGGTGAACATCAGCCCGATTCCCGGCTTGTAGGCCGACGGCGAGTCACCGATCTGCGCGCGGTAGGTGTCGCTCGACCACGAGGTGGACCGGTCACCGTCGGCCACGTTCGGCGCGCTCGCGGAGTTCTCCGCCGTGCCGGCCGAGGACGCCGGTTGCCAGGTCGTCACGGTCGAGACCCCGACCGGGGTGTCCGGGGTGCCCTGCTCGGTCTCCTCCGCGTCCGCGTCCGCCGGATCCTCCGGCGCGGGCTCGGCCGTCTGGGACGCGCGGCTGGCCTGGGCGGCCCGCTCGATCGCGTCGAGCTGCTGCGACAGCGGGGTGTCGCTGCTCGCACCGCCGAAGCCGCCGAGCATCCAGGTGAGGATCAGCACGATCACCACGACCGCCGCGGCGAAGGTGCCCGCCATGATCTGCCAGCGTCGCTTCTGCGTCTCCGGGTCCGGCTCGGAATACGGCTCGGGATACGGCGCCGCGTACGCCGCACCCGCGGAACCCTCGACGGCACCCCCGACGGACGGGACGCCCGCCGGGCCCGGGCCCACCGGGCGGGTGACACGCGCGGCGCGCACCGGCCCGCCGACGCGGTCGGCAACCATGGACCTCACGGTGGCCGCCGAGCTCACCGACGACCCGTCGAGCGTCCGCATCGCCAGCACGGCGGACTCGGGCGAGACCCCGGCGCCGACCACCGTGGGATCGAGGACCTCGTCGTCGTCGCCCCTCGGGGCCTCCCCCGGGCGCCCGTCGGCCGGATCGTGCCGGTCGGACCCGTCGGGAAGGGGCAGCGGCCACGTCCCGGTGAGCAGCGCGTAGAGGACCGCGCCCAGACCCCGCACGTCGGCGCGGGCGTCCGCGCCCTCGCGCACTCCGGGGAAGGACAGGACGGCGCGCCCGTCCTCGGTGAGGCGGACCCGGTCCGGCGAGTCCAACCCGAGGGCGAGGCCGGCCTCCTCGGCGCGGGTCGCGGCGTCGGACAGGCCCCACACCGCGCCCACGGCGGAATCCGGGTCGGGTTCCGCGACGGCGGCGGCGAGACTGCGGCCCGGGATCCACTCGGTGACGACGATGCCGCCCGCGCGGCCGCGGATGACGTCGAGCACGCGCGCGAGGCCGTCGGAGTAGACGGACGTCAGGGCGACGGTCCGGTCGAGGACCCCGGTGGCCGAGCCCGGGGGCTGCTCGCCGGGAAGGGGGTCGACGAAGGTGAGGGCGACGAACCTGTCGAGGCGCCGGTCGCGGGCCTTCCAGAACGCCTGCCCGGCGACGCCGCCGCACGGCTCGAGCAGTTCGTACCGGCCACCGGAGACGAGGCCGCCGACGGTCAGACGAGGAGGAGTGGGGGAAGCGGACCCCACGGGGGCCCCGGTCTGATCGCCCACCCGCTGTCCTCCTCGCCTGGTGCGCCCGGCCTCCCGTCGGCCGCTCGTGATCCCTCGAGTGTACGTACCGCCCGCCCGGGGAATCGACTATCGCCTCAGACGCCCCACAAGGCCGCGGAGAACGGGGGTGATGGAGTCCAGTTCCGGCAGACGGGATCTCGACAGGACCAGCCCGGTGACCGCGAGGGTGAGGACACCGGCGAGCGCCGCGCGGAGCACGTAGCCGATGCTGCCGACGGCGTCGGTGAGCGCGTCCATCGGCAGCACCGTGTCCACCGCGAGGGCCACCAGGGCGCCGGCGACCGAGGCGCCGAGCGTCCACGCGGCGGACCGGAGGGTTTCCCGGCCGCGCAACGACCCGAGCTTCGAGCGGAGCAGGACGTACCCGGCCACCGCGCCGACGACCCAGCCGATGCCGTTGGCCAGGGCGAGGCCGATCACCACGTGCGAGCGCTCGTCCGCGACCGCGGGGACGAGGAGCGAGAGGACGACCCGGACGACGGTGATCGCGAGGATCATCACCGTGGGCGTCCAGTAGTCCTCACGGGCGTAGAAGACGCGCTGCTGCAGGAGTACGATCGCGTAGGGCACCAGGGTGAAGGCGCCGGCGGCCACGGTGAGGCCGAGGACCCGGGCGCTGTCGGCGTCGAAGTTGCCGTAGCGGAACAGGCCCGTGGCGATGGTCGGCCCGAACGCCGTCATGAAGGCGATGATCGGCAGGAGGCCGAACAGGGACAGCCGGGTGCCCAGCGAGATGTCGCGCACGACCGCGTCGTTCCGGCCGGCGACGCCGTTGTCCGCCAGGCGGGGGTTGATCGCCGTGAGCAGCGTGACGCCGATGATCCCGTACGGGACCTGCAGCAGCAGCCAATAGGTCTGGTAGATCGCGATGGCGGCCTCGTCGGCGGCGGCGCCGATGCGGTTGGTCATGACCAGACCGACCTGCGAGATGAGCACGTACGTCACGCCGGCCAGCGCGTGCCCGCCGAACTGCTTGATCCGCGGGTCGAGCCCCCACTGCGGGCGCAGGTCGACACCGGCGCGGCGCAGCGCGGGGACGAGGACGGCGGCCTGGACGACCACGCCGAGCGTCGTGCCCAGACCGAGCAGCAGGATCGGGCCGCTGAGCAGGTTGACCGGCGCCGCAGGGTCGATACCGCTGCCCACCACCGCGAACAGGGCGAGCGTGGCGATCGCGACGACGTTGTTCCACACCGGCGCCCACGCGCCGGGCCGGAAGACGCCGTTGTAGTTGAGCACCGCCAGCATCACGGAGAACACGCCGTAGAAGAAGATCTGCGGAAGCAGCAGGAACGCGAACGCGGTGGCCAGGTCGGTGTTGACCTCGCCGTCGCCGAGGTTGAGTTCGGTGAGCAGCGGCGCGCACGCCACGGCGAGCACCGTCGCGCCGAGCGCGAGCGCCGAGGTGACGGTGAGCAGGCGGCGGATGAAGGACACTCCCCCGTCCGCGTCCTCCTGCGCCGCCTTGGCCAGCAGCGGCATGAACATGGCCGTGAGCACCGAACCCAGCACGAGCTCGGTGATCATGTTGGGCAGCGTGTTGGCGGTGTTGAACGCCGACGCGACCGCGGGGCCCAGCACGGTGAGGATGAGGATCATCCGGACGAAGCCGGTGATACGGCTCGCGAGGTTGGCCACGGCCATCGAGCCCGTCGACCGCATCACGGACGCGTCGGACGAGTCGCGCGTGCGGCCCCCGGTCCCGCCCCCGGAGCGGGACTCGGAGGACCCGTCCGCGGACGTGCCGGCAGCCGGGGCCCCCGCGCCCACGGAGGCGGCCGTCATGGCTGGGGTAGGGATCGCGTCGGGGACGAACGAGTCGGCGACCGGCGGCGGCGACGCCGGGTCGGGCAGCACGCAGCTGCCCGACTCACGCCGCCTGGCCCTGAGGCCGGGATCCGGTCTGCGCAGTTCGGGTCCGGTGGACCCCTGCTCGTCGTTCACGGTCGGTGCCCTTCGTCCGCGGGGTCGAGGATGCCCCGACGGTAGCGCAGGTAACGCCGACCTCCGAGGACGAGGGCGAGCGCCGCCGCGGCCAACGCGAACGCCTGCGCGACCGGGTACCCGCCGGTCTGGACGGACAGTTCCACCGGCTCCGACAGCGGTCGGCCGTCGGGTCCGGTGAGCATGAAGGTCACGGCGTGCCGGGTGCCGCCCTCGGCGTCGGACTGGGTGGGCACCTGCAGGGTGCGCGATCCGCTTGCCGGGATCTGGACGACCCCCACCGGGTCCACCCGGATGTCCTCCGGGGCGGTCACCGTCACGCCGACGCGGACCGGGAACGGCAGGGCGTTGCGCGTCACGAGCAGGAGCGGGCTGTTGGGGCTGGCCATCGTGAAGACGCTGCCCGGCGGCAGGAGGTCGACGCGGTCGAGGGAGGCGCTCACCGTCTCCTCGAGCCGGTCGAGTCGCGCGGCGGACCGGGCCAGTGCGTCCTCGCCGGTCCCGGATCCGGGGTCCACACCGTCGCCGCCGGCCCGCCGCCCGGTCTCCGAGAGGACCCGCAGGGCGTCGGTGACCATCGGGTCGAGGTGATCCTGGGCGCCCGCGGAGGTCGGATCGGAGGTGTCGACCAACGAGCGGAGCGTGCCGACGGCCTCGAGGGCGGTGGCGATGCGCCGGTCCGCGCCGGCGGGGTCGGGCGCGCCGGGGTCGACCGCGCCGGTCGGATCCG